>JAJDAI010000830.1 GCA_029261955.1 Deltaproteobacteria bacterium
CGAGCCCCAGGAGCGACGGCTCGAACTGGTCGAGGACACGCCGATCCCGGACTACGAGCCGGAACTGCCGGTGATGCCGATCGAGGCGGTCGCGCCGGAAATGCTGCGGGGCGCCGAGGAGGAGCGGGTGGTCGACCTGCCCGGCATGGACGCGAGCGACGGGGACGACGAGCCGCCGGAGGGGGCGTGACCGCCGCGGAGCTGACAACGACGGCGAGCGATCGGGCGATTCGGTTCCGCCTGGTGTTGCCGGTCACGCGGCTGGGGGTCGGGATCTGGTCGTTCGACCCCATCGAGCAACTGGTGGGCGCCCCGGTCGCCGACCTGCTGGAGCCTATGATGACGGGCCCGGTGGAGCGGCGGCCATCCGCAGCCGGCCCGGCAGTCGACGTCTACCCCCTGGTCTTGCCCGAGGGCGAGGGGATGGCGATCCCGCTGGGGCAGTTCGGCGAGTTGGCGTTCGCGAACCGCGATGGCCTGCTGGAACTGACTGTGCCGCTGCGGGCAGAGGCGTGGGTCACTGGGAAGCTCGGGCGTGCGCTGGTCCGCGGGCCGGAGCGGGGGGTGAGCCTGGACGGGGCGGCGCGGGTGTCACGGGTGTGGATGCCCGTGGCGCCGGGGGTGCGGGCGTCGGTGCCGCTCGGGACGTTCGGGGAGATCGGAATCGAGGCAGGGCACGGTTGAGCGGTCGCCTCGGGGGTCTCAGTCGTCCGTCGTGGGCCTTGACGACCCGGAGGAACGCCACCGAGGACAGAACCGACGCCATCCGCCCGCCTGTGGTATCGCCTGTCGGTCAGTCCCCAGCCGCACCTCCGTCCGCGTCGGAGACATTCCATCGGCCGGCCCCGCAGATCTGGCACCCGCCCCCCGCCCCGGGGTGAGATTGAGTTCATAGCGGCGCCCCGCCGCAGCAGCTGCGGCGTAGTCGCCGATCGACTCGATCAGGCCCTTCATGATGAAGTTCACAGGAAGGACAACATCGACGGGCCACTTCTCTCGGAAGTCGCCGATCGATGGAATGGGGGCTCCAATAATGACCAGAAGGCACTCAGGACCCCAACGGTGTCGCCGGAGCTCCATGCAAAGAGCCGGTCCGCCCTCCGCCACGCCCAGGTCATGCCGGACCACGACTACGTCCGGCATCAGCTTCCCAAACCGCGCAAGCCCAGACTTCGCATTCCGCGCCTTAGTGACAGGTCCGACCTTCGAGAGATAAGCGGCGAGCGCTTCCCTTCGGTCGGCGCGGTCATCGATGACGAGGACTTCGAGCGGCATACCGGGGTCAGCAAGGTTAAATCTGTTTCTCTGGTCAATCTGCCGTGGGAAAGTCGAGGCTTCCGAACGGAGGCCGTTAGAATCAACCTCGGAGCACCGAATGGGTCGCCCGCTCACCGTCGACGACAACACGATTCTCGCAGCAGCCCGGGCGCTCCTGCGCACCAACGGCTGCAGCACGACCCTGGAGGACGTCGCCCGCGACGTCGGCCTGTCGGGGGCGGCGGTATTCAAGCGGTTCGGGTCGAAGGAGGCGCTCATGCTCGAGGCGCTCCGGCCGCTGGCTTCGCTGGACTGGCTGGACCTCGTACGGGCCGGCCCGAGTGACCGACCCGTCCCGCAGCAGCTCATCGAGCTGTCGGTGAAGCTGGCTGCGTGGATGGATGATGTCGTCCCGGCGATGGCCATTCTCAAGGCTGCCGGGCACGAGCCCGCGCGGGTCCTGGCCCACTACGACATGCCTGGTCCTCGCGACATCCTCATGGCCCTCGCGGGCTGGCTCCGCGAGGCCACGGAGCGGTCTGGCCTTGCGGTAGCCGATCCCGTGGTGGGGGCAATGCTCTGGCTGGGCTCCCTCCAGATCCGTGCATTCATGAGCCACCTGTCGCCGGGCCGAGATCCGGTCATCTCGGCGGAGTTCTATGCCCAGGCCGTCGCAGAACAGCTGTTAGACGGGTGGCTGGCCGGCCCGGACTGAGGCATCCCATCCACTGCGAGCAGGCTGATGTCTGGGTTTGACAGGTGGTTTGTACGATCGTACAAATCCAGGCATGGACGTCATCTTGTCAGCTGCGAGCCGCCTTTTCCGTGAGCGCGGGATTGCGGGCGCCTCCATGCGGGCGATCGCTGGCGAGTCGGGGGTCCTGCTGGGGAGCCTCACGTACCGGTACAGGACCAAGAGCGATCTGCTTCTGGCTGTGATGACTGCGGGGGTCGATCGGGCCATCGCCCAGATCGAAGACGCATCGAGCGCCGATGAGGATCCGCTGCTGCGTCTCCGCCTGGCCCTCCGCGCCCACCTCCGCGAGCTGCTGGCTGCGGACAGCGCGGTCTGGCTTCTACTCAACGAGTGGGGACGCCTGCCTCCCGAGTCGCGCGAGGCACTGCGCGTCCAGAGGCGGCGGTACGAGGCGGTGTGGGGCGAACTCGTCTCGGCTGCCGCAGCGTCGGGAGCCCTCGCCCCCGGGCTGGACTTGCGCCTGGTCCATCTCTTCGTCTTCGGTGCGGCGAACTCGGTCGCGCACTGGTACCGAGCCGACGGGTCGCGCAGCCCGGACGAGATCGCCGACGCATTCTCGGCGTTCATCGGTGTGGGGGTCCTGGCGGACGAAGTCCGTCCAGTTCACGTCGGGCCGCTGTTCGCTGAGCTGTGCGCCTTGAATCCGACATCTACCCCGGAATAACTGCATGACTGACCCGAGCCCCCAGGCGCCGAGCGAACCAGACCTGACCGGAGATCCCGACTGGCAGTCGACCATTCTTCCCACCGACGTCGGCATCGTCTCCTTCGTCTCAGGCGAGCCAGCGGGGCAACGACTCCGGGTCCGGTACTTCCGCGACGGCGAGGGGCGGCTGAAGGCGCGGGTCTGGTTCGGCCCCGGGACCCAGGGACCTCCAGGACATGCCCACGGCGGGAGCATCGCGGCCATCTTCGACGAGGCCATGGGCGGGGCCGCGTGGATGAGCGGTGCGCCCGCGGTCGCGCTCGAGCTGACTTGCCGTTTCCGCAACATGGTCCCGCTCGAGGTGGTCGCGACCCTCACCGCGGAGGTAGTCGGCACTGAAGGGCGCAAGATCCGGACGTGCGGCCGTCTGGAGGGCCGGGACGGCACCTTGTACGCCGAAGGCGAGGGGCTGTTCCTCACCCTCGACGCAGGCCGGCTTGGGAGCTTGATGGAGCAGGCCAAGGGGATGCTCGGTGAGGACCTGGACTTTGCGGCTCCGGCGCCGGTGGACGCTCGCTGATCCCAACCGCCACGCGGCTCTCGCCGCTCCGACCCCGAAGCCGCTGGACCTTCCCCCGCCTTCGACCCGAGGAGGCGATCCCGCCCATTCGTGGCCGGTGGGGTTTCGGCGGATCGAATTTTCTGGTTTTATTTGCCTCCTGCCGAACGTGAGGATGTTCATGGACACCGGATTCAACCTGCCCTCCTGCCTCGCCGCCGTCGCGGCACTCGGCATCGCCCTTGTCGTCCCTTCGGGGTCGGTCTGGGCCGGGGAGACCTCCTCGGTCCTGGAGGTGAAGTCCGACAGCGATGATGCCGCCAAGCTCGTGCGCCGCATCCTGGACGAGGAAGAGGCCCGCCTGGAGGCCTGCGGTGAGGACTTCGTTGAGAGGAACCCCGGCGACTCCGCCAAGGTCTCCCTGAGGATTGACCTGTCCGCCAAGGGGGGCACGGTGCATTCGATGAGCGCCGCCGATGCCGAGCGACGGGAAGTCGCATGCCTCGGGAAGAAGCTCGCTGGCGTGAGCTGGCCCAAGGCCAGTCAGAAGGTCAGCGTGACGGTCAAGATCGGCCTCAACGTTGAGGGACGGCGTTGAGTCACGCTTCAGCGCCTGGCTCGACCGGCCATCCCATCGTCGGTGACCTCCGCACGAGGCGGGACAACCTGGTTGAGTAGACGGATCGCGACCGTGAATGTCCGGATTTCTGATCGCGTGGTCTCGGGGGACGTCCTAGCGACCCTGGTCGCCACCGACTTGGAGTTTGGGCTTCGGCAGGCTGAGGCGACCCTCGCGCTCGCCGTGCTGCAACGGGACGAGGCCGTGACCGAGCGCAATCGTGTCCTGCAGCTGGGCGAGTCCGGTGCCGCGTCCTCGGCGACCGTCGACCGCGTTGAGGGGGCGGCGGGCATGGCTGAGGCCTCGGTCGACCTGGCACGAGTCCGCGTGGATGTGGCCAAGAAGCGCCTGGCGGACACGAGGGTTCGGGCTCCATTCGCGGGGGTCGTGGTCGCCCGCAACCTGGAGCCCGGTGAGCTCTTCGTCGGACCCTCCGGCGCGCCTCCCCTGCGCCTGGTGGATCTCGAGCGCGTTCGGGTCGTCGCGTCGATCGGTGAAGCTCATGCCCCGCTCGTCCAGCCCGATCAGCCTGTGTCCGTTGTCGTGAGCGCCCTGCCACTACGGGTCTTCCAAGGGACAGTCGAGCGGGTCAATCGGACCGTCGACCCGCGAACCCGCACGGTCGAAATCCACGTCGCCCTGGACAACCCTGAAGGCCTTCTGTGGCACGGGATGGCTGCGGAGATCACCGTGGAGGGCGTCGGCATGCCAGGGAAGTCTTCTGGTTGGCAACATCAGTCGATGTACCACCTGGGGGGGTAGAGTTATCGAATGGCGCTGACCGAACGGAGAAAGGAGTTCCTGGCCGAAGTCGTCCGGTTGGCAGGGCTGACGGGCGACCCGGTTCACCATGGGGAGTTGTCGGAGCTTCTCGGAGTGAGTGCTGGGACCTCCTACGACATGCTCCGTGCGCTGGAGGGCGCCGGCTATCTGGAGCGTGACTACCGCCTACGGGGAGGGGGCCAGGGCCGTTCCCAGGTGGTCTACCGCCCGACGGACAGGGCGATTGCCCTGACCGAGGGCTCGCATGGGGGCCTCCCGCTCAGCCCCGAGGAGTGGAAGAGGGCGAGCGCGCGGCTCAGCGAACAGGTGATGGCGGCGACCGAGAGTGACGTGTTTGAGGCCGTCGCGATCCTCGCCGGAGGGGTCGCGGCCGGAGACTCGCACGCCCTTGTCTGCGCGCGGATCCTCGGGCTGTTCCTGGTCGAGTTCCAGGAGCTGCCCCAGAACGGACAGGGCAGCGTGCGGTCCCTGTTGGCCGCGACGGAGTCGCCGCTAGACCGGTTGACGCTGTTTGTGGCAATCGTCCACGGTGCGGCGCTGAGTCGCTTGGGAGAGATCATCGACTTCGGGTCGAGTCTTACTCACATACTCGGGGCCTTGGACTCGCTTTCGGACCTGGACGCCGATCGGCTCGCGGCGTTCGTCGAGCAGTGGTTGGCCACGGCCGGTTGAGGGCGGTAGGGCCAGTCTCTACTCGACGGCCGCCCGGCTGAAGCGTCCCGCCGCGGCCAGGAGCTTCGCCCCTTCGATCTGCAGGGAGATCTCGGCCTTGAGCACCGTGAGCCCAGCCATCTGCAGGGCGCTGCGCGCATCCACGACCTCGATCTCTCGGGCCTCACCTACCTGGAAACGCGCTTCGACGAGCCGCAGGTTCTCGGTGGCCAGCTCCTCCTCCAAGTGGGCCACGGGCACCGCGAACTCGGCGGTCTCGTAGGAGTCGAGGGCATCCGCCACCTCGGCATCGACCCGGCCGCTGAGCATCTCGATGCTCAGCTGCGCCTGCCGCCTACGCGAGCTGGCTTCACGGGCGCCATTGATCAACAGGCCCCCGTCCCAGATGGGCAAGCTCGCGCCGATGCCCAGCCACCAGCTGGTCTGCTTGTCGTCGAAGCCGGCGGACTTGTCCGACCAGTTGAACTGGGACTGAAAGGCCACCGAGGGCAAGAACTGCAGAGCGGCGTCGGCAACCATGGCTCGGGCTGCGGCTTCCTGGGAGCGCGCGACGGCCAGATCGGGGCGGTTGGCCCGGGCCTCGGACGCCAATCCGGCGGCCTCACGAGCCCAGGAGACATCCAGGACCGGCAGCGGCTCCAACCGTCCGAAGGAGTCCTCGTCGACCGCCATGACCAGGGCCAGGGCGCGCCTCGCTGTGCGGTGGCCCTGCTGGGTCTCCCGCAGCATGCGGCGGGTCCGCTCGACCTCCAACTGCACGCGGAGCAGCGCATCCCGGGTGGTTAGGCCCACCGACACCATCGCCTCGACGTCCCGCAGGTGGGCCTGGACCTGGGCCATCTGGGTCTCGAACAGCGCCACCGCCTCCTGGGCGCCGTAGGTGCCGCCGTAGGCCTGCAGCACTCCAAGCAGGAGGTCGGTTCGGGTCTTTCGGAGCTGGTGGTTCGCCCCCTCCACCATGCGCTCGCCCGCCGCTCGCATAGTGATCACCCGGGGGCTGAGGGGCCAGGTGACCTCGGCGTTGAGAAAGACCTGGTCCAGCTGCTGGATCACCAAGGGCTCGACGTCGTCGTCGTCGTCGCCAGTCCCGCCCAACTCCCCGCCGTTGAGCATGACGTCCGTGAACTCCGCGCAGTCGGCGAAGCCGTTGGCGAGGGCGATGGCCTCGCAGTCCTCGGCGTCCAGCTGCCCGGACTCGAACATGTTCCCGTAGATGATCCCCAGGTTCTCGTAGATGCCCCCGAAGGCCTCGCCGAGCATGTCGTTGGTGTCCCCGAAGCTGTCGCCGAGATCGAAGGCGATCTCGCGGTCGTTGTGTCGCCACATGAAGCCGGCCTTGATCTGCGGAGAAATGAACGCCCAGGACCGGTCCCGGTTGACCTTGGCCTGGATGACCCCCTCGGCCGCCAGCCTCAGGCCGGGGTGGCCCTTCAGCGTCGCATCAAGGGCCTGGGCGAGCTGCAGCCGCGGGGCCGCAGAGCTCGCCCCAGTCTGCGTGGGTGTGTCCTGCCCGAACACCGCCGCGGGAAAGGTGAGCATCAAGACCGCGATGAGGACGAGGCTGCGGCTCATGCCGGGCTCCCTTCGGCCGCGTCATCGGCGGCCTGTTCATCTTCGTCCCCGTGGACGAGGCGGTCCAAGCGGGTGGAGGTGCGGGTGCCGATCTCGTCGAACCACTCGTAGACCACGGGCACGATGATCAGGGTCAGCACGGTGCTAGCGGCGAGGCCTCCGGCCACCGTCATGCCCATGAGGCCGCTCATCTCGGCGCCGCGTCCGGGCCAGATGGCCATGGGGAGCAGCGCGGTGATGGTCGTGCCAGAGGTGATCAGCACCGCACGCAGCCGCACGCCACCACCCTTGATGATCGCCTCGCGCCTGGGCATGCCGTCGCGGCGATACTGGTTGACGGCGTCGATCAGCACGATGCCGTTGTTGACGACAATTCCCGCCAGCATGATCAGGCCCACGAACGTGGCCACCGAGATGGGGGTGCTGGTCAGCAAACCAGCACCGACCACTCCCACCAGGGACAGCGGCACGCTGACCATGATGACCAGGGGGTGCACGAAGGTCTCAAACTGGCTGGCCATGACCATGTAGACCAGCAGGATGGCCAGCGCCAACGCCCCCAGGAGCGTGATGAAGGCGTCGATCATGTCCTCGTAGGTGCCGCCCATCTCGAGGCGGTAGCCCGAGGGCAAGTTGAGACGGACTGGCCCAAGGGCGGCCTCGACATCTTCCACGACCGAGCCCAGGTCTCGACCCTCCAGCGAGCCCTTCACTGTCACGTACCTCTGTTGGTCGTCTCGGGTGATGCGTGCGGCGCCGGAGCCGGTCTCGAAGTGGGCCACTTGCCTCAAGGGCACCGAGAAACCCAGGCGGGTCGGCACGGTGATGCGATCGAGATCGTCGAACCCGACCCGGTCCTTCTCTTCGTAGCGCACGCGGATCATCAGCTCGTCATTGTCGACCCTGTAGATGCCGGCGATTCCGCCCAAAGAGGCCGTCTCCAACGAACGACCGACCTCGGCGACGGTGAGGCCATAGCTGCTGGCGCGTTCGCGATCGACGATCAGGTGGCGCTCAGGCTTGGCTTCTTGAACAGAGCTCGCCAGATCCTTGAGGCCGGGTACGTCCTTGAGGCCGTCTATCGTCTCCAGCGCCACCTGGCGAAGCACCTCCAGGTCAGGCCCAAAGATGTTCACCTGCACCGGCTTGGCCGAGCCTCCCATCATTGCCTGACCCATGTCCATCCACTCCAGGGTCATGCCTTCGATCTTCGGAACACCTTCCCGCAGGTCCGCGATGATCTCCTTCTGGTTGCGGGTGCGATCGTCGGCGAGGCGGAGGATGATCTGGGCCTCGTGGGGACCGGACGGACTGGTCTCGCTCAAACCGGCGCCCAGGTCATCCTCCTCCACACCGATGCCGACGTTGGTCGACGCGATGTCTGCCAGGGTCATGGAGAAGGCCTCGACGCGGTGCACGGCGCGGCTGGTCTCCTCTACGGGCGTGCCTGCGGGAAACTTCACCATCCCCATGATGAGGGGCTGGTCGGCCCCGGGCATGAACTCGGCGCCCAGCAGGGGCACGGCGGCCATGGATAGGGCGAAGGTAAGCGCCGCACCGGCGACGGTCGTCTTGCGGTGGTTGAGTGCCCAAATCAGGGAGCGCTCGTAGAACGCGCGGAAGGCCGCCCAGCGGTGGCCCTCTTCTGCCAGGCGGGCGGCCTCGCGCTCGTTGAACAGCACGGAGGCCAGCATGGGGACGATCGTCAACGCGACCAGCAGCGAAGCCGCCAGAGAGAAGGCCACGACCATGGCGAGGCCGCGCACGAGCTCGCCCGCCAGACCGCCACCGAAGAAGAGCGGTAGGAACACAGCGACCGTGGTGGCGGTGGACGCCGTGATCGCCATGCCCACCTCCCTGGCTCCGTTGCGGGCGGCCTCCTTGCGGGACTCGCCCTCCTGGAGGTGGCGGAAGACGTTCTCAATGACGACGACAGCGTTGTCCACGAGCATCCCGACGCCCAGCATCAGACCGCCCATGGTCATCATGTTCAGGGTCTGGCCAGTGGCGTAGATCGGAATGAACGTCGCCAGCAGCGACAGC
>JAJDAI010000084.1 GCA_029261955.1 Deltaproteobacteria bacterium
CCGCTTCAGCGACGACGCGGGGCTCAACTGGATCTACGCCGACACCGAAGGCAACAACCCCGTCGACCCGGTGGCCCTGGGCCAGCTCGACGTGGTTCCCAGCTCCGTTCCCTGCCCATGAGCCGTCCCAAGCCTCGTCCCGGCCGCGGCAAGCGGCCGAAGCCCGCTGCCGATCTCGGGCCCGTGCCCTTCAGCATCGACATCGACGTGCGCGAGCGCGCCGGCAAGAAGGCCGAGCCGAGCGCGGGCGGCATCCTCGCTGCGCTCTCCGGCGTGCACCGCAGCGGCTACACCGGTCGATTCCGCGTGCGGATCGGCGAGGTGACGCTGGAGCTCAAGACCGAGCACGACCTCGGCTTCGTCGAGGAGCTCTACGTGCTCCTGATGGAGCTGCTGGACTCCCAGGTCGGCGAGTGGACGCTCTTCGACCAGCAGGACAAGGGGCTCATCCTCGAAGCGCAGGCCCACGGCCCCGACGTGAACATCGAGTTCACGGGCGAGGACGGCGCGCCCTCCTGGAACGGCAAGGGGCTGCCCCGGCGGGCCACGGTGCGCGTGCGCGCGCTGGTGGAGGCGGGGGCCGACGCCTTGAGGACCCTGCTCAAGCAGGCCGGCAAGGTGGACCCCGACTTCGGCGCCGACGGGCAGCTGGGCGAGATCTGGGGGGATCTGGACGAGCTGGTCGCGGCGGTCTCGGACCTGCCCGCCGCCTTCAAGGCCAAGGGGGACGCGTGAGCGGCCTGACCCACATCGACGAGCACGGCGCGGCCCGCATGGTCGACGTCGGCGGCAAGGAGATCACCCGGCGCGTCGCGCGAGCGGCCGGCCGGGTGCGCATGAGCGCCGAAGCCCTGGAGCTGGTCCGCGAGGGCAGCAAGAAGGGCGACGTGCTCCAGGTGGCGCGCATCGCGGGCATCCAGGGCGCGAAGCGGACCTCCGAGCTCATCCCCCTCTGCCACCCGCTCGCCATCGACTCCGTGACCGTCGACCTGCGCATCGAAGAGGACGGCGTCGCCATCGAAGCGACGGTGATCACCTCGGGGCGCACCGGCGTCGAGATGGAGGCGCTCAGCGCCGTGAGCGTCGCCGCGCTGACCGTCTACGACATGGTCAAGGCGGTGGACAAGGCGATGGTCATCGACGCGGTGCAGCTGCTCGAGAAGCAGGGCGGCCGCAGCGGGCACTACGTGCGCGGAGCGACTCCTTGAAGATGTCTGGGAACCTCCCCTCCTCGCCGCTGTCCTGGACCCGTGGAAGCAACGGAGCCGGTGCTGTTGGTCGAGCGGGACGATCCGCTCGGGAGCGAAACCGGACATGAGTGCGGGCGAGCGCAACAACGAAGTCGATCAGGAGGACATCCAGGCCTTTCTTGCCGGAGACCGGGGCGCGTTCGAGCGCCTGTGTCGCCGGCATCAGAACAAGGTCTTCGGGATGTGCTTCCGGCTGCTGGGGTCGCGCTCGCTGGCCGAAGAGGCTGCCCAGGATGTCCTGGTCAAGGTCTACAAGAACCTCCATCGCTTCCGAGGGGAGAGCCGATTCAGCACCTGGCTGTATCGGGTGACCCTCAATCACTGCCGCAACGTCCAGGCCTACCGGGCGCGGCGGCACGAGAAGCGGCACGACAGCCTCGATGCGAACATCGAGGACGACGAAGGAGGAACGCGCAGGAAGGAGCTGGCCGACGACCAGCCGGACGCCGAGGACGACCTGTTGCTCAACGAGCGACTCCGCCTGATGCAGGCCGAGCTCGCCCGCCTGGATCCCATCTGGAAGGAGATCCTGGTCCTGCGCGACGTGGAAGGCCTCAGCTACGAGGAGATCGGGCGAGCGCTCGAACTGCCACCCGGCACGGTCAAGTCCCGCATCCACCGAGCGCGCGCCGAATTGAAGACGAGGCTGAGCCGCCGCTTGAAGGGAGACGCCCAGTGAGGACCCCCGGGCCCTCGCGGGCGGAGACACCATGAGCCAGGTAACGACCGAAGAGCTCAGCGCCTACCTCGACGGCTTCCTGGCCGACGACGAGGTTGCGCGCGTCGAAGCTGCCTTGCAGGCCGACCCGGCGCTGCAGGCCGAACTGGATGAGCTGCGGGACCTCGTGGCCGGCCTGGGTGAGATGCCCGAGCTGGACGCGCCGGACTCGCTGCTGGCCGGTGTGCTCGCGCAGGTCGCCGACCTGCCGATCCCCACAGGCGAGGACGTGGCGAGCGGGTCCGAGGATGTGCTCGTCGCCGCAGCGGCCAACGACGTCGGGGCCAAGGTCATCGCCTTCCCCTGGTGGGTCCGCGGGCCGGCAGCTGCAGCCGTCGCGGCGCTGCTCCTGGTCGGGGCTGGCGTCTGGTTCATGGGTCAGGAAGCAGGCGGTCCGCCCGCCGCGACCGCCATGAAGCCTGCTGCCTCCTCGTCGGCTCCGGAGCTGGCGGCGCCCGCGCCGACCGGCGCCCTCGACCTCGAGGCCGTGGTCGCTGACGCCGGCGCCGAGATCGACGACGACATCCGGGCCCGGCTGCGTGAGCGTGCGGCCCGCGAGACCGCCGAAGAGACCGAGCTGCTCGTGGAGCCCACGCCCGAGGTGCGCACCGGCGCGGCGCAGCCGGCTCCCCGCCGTGCACCGGCCGCATCCGCCCCCGCGCCTCGCCCCGCTCCCGAGCCCGAAGCCGAGCCCGAGGGCGTCTTCGTGGCCGAGTTCGAGCGGCCGATCGTCGATGGCGAGCCCATGCACGCCGAGCACGACGAAGGCATGGAGGTCGCCGCAGCCGAGGAGATGGAAGACGAGTCCTCGGGCCGCTCCCTCTCCCTGGAAGAGGTCAGCTTCGGTGCGGCGCGCCGCGCCCCGGCCCCCGCCGCCGACGCGCCGGCCCCCCGCGGCATCCGGGCGACGCTCAAGTTGACGGGCGAGCGCTCGGCACTCGAAGCGGCCCTCGCGGCGCGCGGCTTCCAAACCGTCGCCGTCGGCGGCGGTCAGCTCCAGATCACCGCCGCGGGCAACAAGCTCCCCCAGCTGGAGTCGACCCTGCGCTCCTTCGGTGCCTACGCGCTGGCCGAAGGCTCGTCCCGCGCGGTCAACCGCGATGGCAACGTGCGGATGGTCCTGACCCTCCAGTAGATCGCGATCCACCGATCCACCGATTCAGCGCCCGATCCTCGGATCGGGCGCGCCTCGTTCTGGGGGAAGCGAGCGCCTGGGCTCCGTGTTGGTCTTTTTGTTCCTTCGTGCCGTTTCTCGGGAACCCGCGCATCGCGCCCGGGTCCAACAAAGAGAAGAGGGCGAGAGTCCTCGGAACGGGAAACTGAGTCTGGCGGTGCAACAACGGCACGGGGCATCGCTAGAGGGCCGGAGAGGCGAATCGGGCGCTCTCCTCTTTGGCATCGGCCCCCGCCGGGGTTGTCTCGGCGGGGGCTTCTCCCGTTCTGGGGCAGTGCTGGTTCTCACGCCAAGGGCGCCAAGGGGCCAAGGGCGCCAAGGGGGGTCAGGGGGAACCCTGCGGGTTC
>JAJDAI010000831.1 GCA_029261955.1 Deltaproteobacteria bacterium
CCGGCATGGAAGGCAGCGACATCGGCGGCGCCTTCGCGGCCATCGACAAGGTGCTGCAGCCCATCAAGGACAACCTCGCCCTGGGCTACCGCATCGACTACGGCGGCCAGTACGAGGACATGGTCGAGGCCTTCATCGCGCTGACCGGCGCGCTGCTGCTCGCCATCCTGCTCGTCTACATGGTGATGGCGTCGCAGTTCGAGGCCTTCGTGCAGCCCCTGGTCATCATGTTCACCCTGCCGCTGGCGATCATCGGCGTGGCGCTCACCCTGCTCGCGACCAGCACACCGGTCAGCGTGGTGACCTTCGTCGGCTTGATCATGTTGGCAGGCATCGTGGTGAACAACGGCATCGTGCTGGTGGACTACATCAACCAGATGCGGCGCGAAGGCATGGACCGGCGCACGGCCATCGTCAAGGGCGGCGCGACCCGCCTGCGCGCGGTGCTGATCACGTCGGGCACGACCATCGCCGGCCTGCTGCCCATGGCGCTCATCGCCGGGCGGGGCAGCGAAATGACGGGCGACATGGCGCTCGTGGTCGCAGGCGGCTTGGCTGCGGCCAGCGTGTTGACGCTGCTGGTGGTGCCGGTGCTCTACGAGTGGTTCGACACGCTGGGAAGCAAGGGCCAGGCCCTGCTCCAGCGGCTGGTGCACAGCGGGGACCTCCAAGAGGACGACCCCGAGCCCGAGATGAACGAAGCGGACGCCGCGTTCGGCGCGCTGCCCGAAGGAAGCCCCTCATGAAGTGGTTGCTCTTGCTGTTGGTCCCGGCGCTCGCGTCGGCTCAGGAAGCCCCCTCAATGGTGCAGGCGGCGGCATCAGCCCCGTCGCTGCGCCTGGAGGCTGCGCTGCACACCGCGCTGTCGGAGAACAAGAACCTCGTCACAGCCCAGGAGCTGTTGCCGCAGGCCATGGCGAGCCGGGACAAGGCCTGGGCCTTCATCCAGCCGAACATCGACCTGGGCCTGCAGTACCGGGTGAACGACCGCGAGATCGCGTTCGACATGAGCGAGCTGGGCGATGGCCTCGGGGACGCCTTCGGCGGCATCTACGGGAACCTCGGCTTCATCTACGGGGAGCTGTTCCAGCTCGGCACCATCGACGGCGATGACTGCAACAACCTCGCGGAGATCAACGGCTTCGCGGACTGCGCGGAGCTGACGAACGTGTTTCTGGAGGGCGGCGACATCGAGCCCGACACCGACACGGACGACGCCGAGCCCACCGTCATCCAGCCGAAGGAGCAGTTCTTCTTCAACGCGCAGGTGAACTGGCCGCTCTCGCCGCGGGTGATCCCCCTCGCCGTGGCCGGCGAGCGCCAGGTGGACGCGGCGAAGGCGCAGCTCCAGCAGATCAAGGAGCAGGTGGTCTACGGGGTCGTGCAGGCCTACGCCGGCGCCTACGGAGCGCAGGAGAGCGTGGGGCTGCTGCTGAACCAGGTCGAGCTGGCGGCGGCGCACCACAAGGACACCGACGCGCTCTTCCGCGCGGGCGTGATCACGAAGGACGTGCTGCTGCGCGCCCAGGTCGAGGAGCAGAAGATCATCCTGCAGCTCAAGCAGGCGCAGCAGGCTCACCGGACCGCGCGCCGTGGGCTCGGTCTGCTGATGGGCACGGGGATCGGCGGACACGGGCGGCTCGAGCCGCTGCCCGCCGTCGTCGTGGACACCGGCACGACGGGCGAGGACTGGGCCGAGGACGCCATCGAGCACCGGCCCGAGGTGCGGGGCGCGCAGGCGCAGGCGCTGGCGGCAAAGAACATCTCGATCGACGCCGGGCTGCAGTTCCTGCCGACCGTCGCGTTCAGCGGCAACTACAACTGGACCGACCAGAGCGCCGGCTTCGACGACAAGCAGGGCGCGTGGTGGATCGGGGTCGGCGCGAGCATCCCGGTGTGGGACGGCGGCATCCGCGTGCACCAGGCGCGCGAGGCGGCGTCGCGGCAGCGGCAGGCCGTCGCCAACGTCGAGGCGCTGCGCCAGCAGGTCGCGGCCGAGGCCGAGGACGCCTGGGACGCCTGGCTCTCGGCGCAGGACTCGCTGCCTGTGGCCACCCTGGAGCGGGACCTCGCAGCGGAGGCCTTCCGGCTGGCCGAGGTCCGCTACCGCGCGGGCGCGTCGCGCCAGGTGGAGATCCTGGACGCACGCGCCGTGCTGCAGGGGGCCGAGCTGAGCCTGCTCCAGGCGCGGATCAGCGAGCGGGTGGCGGGCGTGCGCCTGATGCAGGCGGTCGGTGAGGCGCGGACCTGGGCGAACGGGCTCGGGGGCTGAAGCCGGGCGGGTCCATGAGCGCGCGGACCTGATCTCGATCAATCGACAACTTTGTCCGGTAACACCCCGTAATGCCGATGGTCGCCTCGCGCAGGGCTTCCTACCCTTCGCGCGTTATGCACATCCACTTCGTGTACCCCAGCTGGAAGCGCCCGAGCGAGAGCCACCCCGAGCTCGCGACGGTCAACGCCCACCCCTACATCGGCACGCCGTCCATGTCCGTGGCCGCGCTCGCCGCGAACACGCCGCCGGGCTGGACCTACTCGTTCCACGACGACCGCGTCGAGCGCATCGAGCCGGGCCCGGGGCCCGACCTCGTGGCCATGCCCATCTTCACGCCGGCTGCGGACCGCGCCATCGAGCTGGCAGACGGCTACCGCGCCGCGGGCGTGCCGGTCGTCGCGGGCGGCATCTTCACCTCGCTCATGCCCCACATCATCGCGCCTCACGTGGATGCGCTCTGCATCGGCGAGGGCGAAGGCGTCTGGCCGGTGATGCTGAACGACTTCGCGAACGGTTGCCTGAAGCCGGTCTACGAGGCGACCGAGCTCTGGGACCTGGCGAAGGCTCCGATCCCGAAGTACGAGCTCTACCTGGACTGGGTCGACGCGGTGCGCGACTCGGGCCTGGCGATCAACCCCGCCGTCGACTTCCCGCTCCAGCTGAGCCGCGGCTGCCCCATGGGCTGCTCGCACTGCGTCGTGCCCCACTACATGGGCCCGAAGCTGCGGCTGACGCCGCCGGAGCACATCCGGGCCTGCTTCGAGAAATTCGCGAGCATGGGCGGCCGCCGCGGCGCCACGCTGACCGAGGACACGACGATCCTGCCGGCCCGCGCCGTGCAGCAGCACCTCGTGGACGTGGCGAAGGCCTGCGAGGACATCGAGACCGAGATCGCCTACATCGGCTCGGGCCCCGAGTTCATCCACATGGCGCCGCAGTCCTTTTGGGACTCCATGAGCTCCCTGAACGTGCACATGGTCTACCTGATGTTCGGTTTCGGGCACACGTCGCGCGACTCGACGAGCATGAACGCCACCCCGAAGGCCATCGCCCACGCCGTCGAGACCATCAAGATGATCTCGGACCACGGCATGGAGGTGTACGGCTCCTTCTCCATCGGCCACGACACCGAGGACGAGTCGGTCGCCGACCGGGTCCTGGAGATCTGCCACAAGGGCGAAGTCGAGGTCGCCGAGTTCGCGGTCGCGACGCCCTACCCCGGCACGCGCGCCTGGAAGAAGCTGAGCAAGGAAGGCCGGATGCTCGACCGGCCCTTCGGCGACTTCAACGACGCCAACGTCGTGTTCCAGCCGGCCAACATGACGCCGGACGCGCTGCAGCAGACCTACCTGAACCTGTGGAAGGACTTCCACGCGGATCGGCCTACGTCGAAGTGGCCGGTGCAGATCTGAGGGACGCCTGAGCGGGGGCCGCTGGTGCGGTCCCCGTTGATGGCCTCGGCGGGGGATTCCCGGTGGCGGCCGCTCAGGGGGCCGGCGGCCCGAAGCGGAAGTCCGCCGACAGGCGGCAGTCCCGGGTCCTCGTCGGCAGCCCCTGGTGCAGGGTGTAGACCCCGAAGAGCACGACGTCCCCCGGTTCCAGATCGGCGGTCGCCCAGGAGCCCTCGGGCACCGGATCCACCCCCTCCTCCGAGCGACGAAGCCCCGAGTGCGGCAGCAGCCCGGCGCGGTGGGATCGGGGCAGGATGGCCAGCGGCCCGCGCTCCAGGGGGCAGCGCTCCAGCGGCATCCAGGCGGCGACGAGCGGGCTGTCCCCGTCGAAGTAGTGGCGGTCCTGGTGGGGCCGGGTTCGGGCGCCGGTTCCGCGCACCCGCACGATGTCGCCGCGTCCCATCGTCGGCTCGCCGCCGAGCAGCGCCCGCACGACCGCCTGGAGCGCCGGGTGCCGCCGCAGCGCGTCCATCGGGGGGCTCGGGTAGACCACGCGCTGGAGCTGGATGTAGTCGGGGTCGTCGTAGTCGGGCGTGGGGCGGGTGAGCCCCTGCTCGTCCAGGCAGCCCAGCTCGGTGAGGGTCGCACGCACCAGGCTGCAGAGCGCCGCCGTCCTCGCCGGCTGGATGAGGCCCGGCAGGAAGAGGTAGCCGTCCGAGTCGTAGCGCGCCGCGAGCCGAGCCGGCGCGCCGAGCAGCGCCGTGCTGTCGACGAAGGGGTGGAAGCCGGGCGAGCTCAGGCCCATGCCGTCCACCCCCTCCACCGCTCCGTGCGCCAGGAGCCCGGGGCGCAGGATGCCGCGACCTCAGCGAGCAGGGCGCGCCGGCGGGGCTCGTCCAGATCGGGGCGCATGGCCTCGGCGACCGGGGGCAGCGCCAGCCAGGCCGTGTAGGACTCGAAGCTCCAGGTCGTCTGCACGCTCCAGGGCTCGGGCCGCAGACCCACCCCCCGCAGCTGCTCCTCCAAGCCGGCGGCGTCGGGCAGCGGATCCCCCGCTTGCGGAGCGGTCGGACGACCGGCGACGAAGCGCTGCGCAGGCTCGACGAGGTGGGGGTCCGGCCCCCCGCCCGGCGCGTCCGGCTCCCCCAGGTAGGCAGCGGGAATGGCGAAGACGAGCGCCCCGCCCTCGGCGAGGCGGGCTCGAAGCTGGTCCAGCGCCTGCTCCAGCGGACCCAAGAGCCACAGCGATGCGCCGCACACGATCCGGTCGAAGCGTGCTTCGGGCAGGGACGTCAGCCAGGACACCCGGGGGTCGTCCAGCTCGGCAGCCTGCCGCATGGCGGCGGCGGGCTCCACGCAGCACAGCTCCGCTTCAGCGGGCAGCCGGGCCAGCAAGGCCCGCGCCGTGCCGCCGGTGCCCGCGCCGACGTCGAGCACGCGGCGGCTGCCCGCCAGGTCGGCGTGCTCCGCCAGCGCCGCGTTCACGGCGTGGTAGCGGTCGAAGCGGGCCCCGAAGTCCTGCCAGGCCTGCACCGTCTCGGCTCGATCCCAGGCGCTCACGCGGTCGCTGCCGGGGCGGAGGAGGGCTCCGGCGCGAAGAGCGGATCGCGCAGCAGACCCATGCGGGCGAGGTTGTGCTCCGCCTTGAAGACGAGGCAGCGCCCGATGGCCGCGCGCGTCTCCTCGTCGTAGCCAAAGAAGTCCAGGCCGAGGTTCGCGTCGTCGACGTAGTGGCGACGAAAGGCCTCGGGCTCGGCGATCGGCGGCGCCTCGACGTAGTGGCTGTAGGCCTCGTCCAGCCACCAGTCGGTGAAGCCGAAGCGCTCGTGGTGCTCCTCGTAGAGCGGCGTGCCCGGGAAGGGCACCGCGACACCGAGGGTGCTGAAGGTGTCCACCAGCGGCGCGATCCGCTGCATGAAGGCCAAGGTGTTCGCCAGCTCGGCCGGGCCCTCCTGCGGAAAGCCGAGCATGAAGTTCGCGGCCGTCTTCAGCCCCGCGTCCCGCGCCATGCGCAGCGCCGCCTCGACCTGGGCCGTGCTCACGCCCTTCTTGATGAGGCGGAGGATCCGGTCGTCGCCGCTCTCCACCCCGAAGTTCACGTGCACCAGCCCCGCCCGCTTCATCGTCGCCAGCAGCTCGGGGCTCACCATGGAGGCGCGGGTGATCGCGCTCCAGCGGGGGCGGAACTCCAGCCGTTCAATCCGCGCGCAGAGCGCCTCAAGCCGCTTGCGGTGGGCCGTGAGCGCGTCGTCCCAGAAGGGGAAGAAGCGCGTGCCGAAGGCGTCGTGGTGGGCCTGGAGCTCGTCGGCGACGTTGTCGTCGGAGCGGTAGCGAAAGCCCCGGCCGGTCACGTAGTTCGCACAGAAGGTGCACTTCGCCGGGCAGCCACGGCTCGTCAGCAGCCCGCCGGGCACCATCTGCCGGCCGCTCGGCTCGTACCAGGCGGGGTCGAAGAGGTGCTGGGCACGCTGGGGGAAGGCCAGGGCATCCAGGTCCGCGATGAAGCCGGCCGGCGCGGTGTGCACGGGGCCCGAGGGGGACGGGAGCACCAGCCCGGGCACCTCGCCCAGGTCGCGCCCGGTGCGGAGCGCCTCGACGAGCTGGACGAGGCTGTGCTCCGCTTCGCCGACGACGGCCACGTCGAAGCCCTCCCGCAGCGTCTCCTCGGGCCGGACCGTGGTGTGGGCGCCGCCAGCCACCAGCAGGGGCCCCGTGCCGACGAGCCGCCGGACGAGGCGGTAGGCGTGCCACACCCAGCGCGTGAAGAGCCCCAGCCCGACGACCTGCGGCTGGAAGCGCTCGATGCGCGCGAGGAGCTGGTCCTCGTCTTCATCGAAGTGGCGGGCGGCGGCGTCGATGACCTCGACCTCGCAACCCGCAGCCAGCAGCGCGGCGGCGACGTACTGCTGGCCCAGCAAGGGCGCCCCAAGCCGTTCGGGCGACGGGGGATTCAGCAGCAGGACGCGCATCGCAGCCAAGGGCTCTCCGGCGGCTAGGGGGTCGTCACCGGGGTCCGGTGACGCACCACTAGGGCAGCTCGGTGGGCTCCTGCGGGAGCGACTCGACGGCGCCGCCGCCGGGGATCCGCGTGATGCGCAGGAGGTGGCCGGGGGTCGAGATGTTGTCGCCAGCCACGACGGGCCCGACGGGCACGTAGGGGGGCGCGAAGGTGGGCACGGGCCCGCCGCCGAGGATGCCCTCGACCATGGCGTCAGCGCTCCAGTCCTGGACCCTCTGGCCGACCCGCCAGGCGATGGCGTGCACGAGCGCGACGACCGGGTGTCCGCCCTTGATGGGCCCCTTGTCGAGCACGGACGAGGCCAGGGAGCCGGTCAGGCCGCTGGTGATCTTCGCGTAGCTGGCCGAGGACTCCGGCTGGAGCAGCACGGCGTCGCCTTCGGTGACGGGGGCCTCGGGCGCGGGCACGGCCGCGAAGTCGGGAAAGGCGTCCGAGGGGGGCAGGCTCCAGTCTGCAGCCCAGCCTTCCCAGGCTTCGGCCGCGGCCACCGCCAGCAGCGAGGCGCCGTCCTCTTCGACCCCGTCCGCGATCAGGCCGTCCTCGACGAGCAGCGCGACGTCCACCGGGCTGCTGAGGGAGCCGCCTTCGAGCGTGAGCGAGTTGATCTCCCCGTGGCCGTACTCGGCCTCGGAGAGCCAGGCGTTCCAGGCACCCGTGATCACGTCGGCCATGGCCTCGGCGTCCGCATCGAGCGCGGGGTTGCCGCGGTTCGGAGCTCCGTGGCCGTTGCCGCCTCGGGCTGCCGCGCCAGGCCGCGCGATGGCGGTGGCGGCGACGCCAGCGGAGAGGCCGAGGAGCACGTCGCGGCGGTTGGGGATTCGGTTGGGGTCGTCTTGGCTCATGGTCATCCTCTTCTTGAGGATCGGACCTTAGACGACGACGGGGAAGCCTGTCCCCTTCAATCGACCGCCCTCGTCCAGGGGGAAGTGGACCCGCGAGGCGGGCGCGATCCGCTCGACATCGATGACGCACTCGGCGTCGAAGAGGTGAGCGACGACCGTCCTGCGGGCGCTCCCGCTTCGGTTCGGGGCGGAGCGGTGCCAGGTCCGCGGCGTGTGCACGCTGAGGTCCCCGGGCTGCAGGACCAGGGCCCCGCGCGAGGCATCCACCTGCGCGCGCTGCGCCGGGGCGAGGCCGGCGAGGCCGTCCTGGAGCATCGGCTCGCCGTGCAAGGAGTCGACCGGCTCGGGCCAGCGGTGGCTGCCGTCCAGCACCTCGAGGCCGCCTCGATCCAGGTCCTCGACCCCCAGGGCCAGGCGGACGGAGAGCACCCGGTCCGGCGCCAGGTAGCCCGTGTAGGAGGCGTCGCGATGCCAGGGCACCTCGCCCCCCATCCCCGCGGGCTTGCCGATGAGCGCGTCCTGCAGCAGGCGCACCTTGGGGGCCTCGAGCAGGGCCGAGGCGATGCGACCCAGCCGCCCGTCGAGCAGCCAGCGGCGCAGGTCGGCGTGGAGCCGAAAGGCCCCGGGGCGCTGGACGACAGGGGGCAAGCCGGTGGTGCCGATGCAGGCATCGAAGGCCGCACAGAGCCGGTCGACTTCGGGCTCTGGGACGACCTCTCGGAGCACCGCCCAGCCGTGCTCCAGCAGGTGGACCCGTGCCGCTGTGAGGGCCTCGTCGCTCGGTGCAGGGCTCACGCCGGCTCGTCCGAGCCGTAGAACGCGGCGCTGAAGCGGCGCACCTCGGGCGACCAGCGCGCCGTCCAGCGGGCGTTCACCCCCCGCTGCCACCGGTTGAAGCCGGCCAGCTCGGCCTCGCGCCCCACCCAGGCCTCGTGCGGGAGCATGGCCGTGGCCAGCTGGTGGTGGTCGCCGACCTCGCGCCACCAGGTCGGGTGGTCGACGCGGGTGCCGAAGCGGCGGGCGTACTCGGGCAGGCGCCGGTAGGACTCGGTGCCCGGCAGCACGAAGAAGGTCTGAGCCGACAGCCAGCCGCTCGCCGGGCCGCCGCGCGGCATGAGGTCCTGCACGTAGGCGCGCGTCTCGGCCGCGGTCTCGGGCGTCTCGCCGGGGTAGTTGAAGAGCAGGTAGACGCCGTGGTGCAGGTCCTCTGCATCCGCGGCACGCAGCATCTCGGCGGACTTGCGCAGGTAGCGCGCGGGATCCGGGGCCTTCTCCATGAGGCCGGCCATGGTCTCGCTGCCGGTGTCGAGGCCGAAGTCGAGCTTGAAGTTGCAGCGCCGAAAGCGCGCCAGCAGCGCCGGCGTCATCAGGTCGGCCCTCGTCTCGGCCCAATACTGCACCGGCAAGCCCAGCTCCTCGAGGCCGGCGAGCAGCTCCTCCGTCCAGCTGCGGTGGGCCCCGAAGAGGGGGTCGGCGAAGGCGATGGAGCGCGGGCTGCGCGCCCGGTAGACGGTCTCGATGATCCGGAGCGCGTCCGCCACCGAGTAGCGCGAGGTCCTGCTGCCTCGCAGTGGCTCGATGCAGAAGCGGCAGCGGTAGGGGCAGCCGCGGCTCAGGGCGATCCAGACCGCGCCGCCGTGATCGCTGCGCCCGTAGTTGGGCCAGTCGATGTGGTCGTGTCCGCCCAGGGCCAGGGGGTTGCCGGCCAGGACGATCGTGCGAGGGGGGCGACGCGGCGGATCTGCGCACAGCGAGCGCAGGGGGTGCTCGCCGTCGCCGGTGACGACCCAGTCCGCCAGCCCCTCGAAGTCCGAGGGCATGCCGGTGGCGTGGTGCCCGCCCACCACGATGGGCAGCTCCGGCCGCACGCGGCGCAGGTGTTCGATGATCGCGACCGTGCCGAGGTAGTGCAGGCTCGTCCAGCAGGAGATGCCGACCAGCCGGGTGTCGTCCTGGAGCGCCTCGTCGAGCCGGGAGAGGGCCTCATCCAGGTCGCCGCCGCGGTCCAGCTCCAGCTGCGCCACACCGCAGAGGTCGCTGACGAAGCCCGCCAGGCTGTCCAGGTGCGGCTTGCCCGCCTCGCGGTTGGACCACCAGCCGTGGCCGTGCAGCACGGGCGGGGCGATGAGCAGGAGCTGGAATGTCACACGGGGAGCCTACCCGCCCGCCCCGGGGGCCGGGTCGGAACGGGGGGGTTGGGCGGTCCCGTCAGGACTCGGGGGGCTGTCCTCCATCGGAGGCGAAACCCTGACCCCCATCCGCTGCAAATCCCCCAGGAGCCGCGCGGGCTCCACGGCCTGCGCCATCGTGCTCACGCCCAGGGGCCGGCTGCCATCCGCCCACTGCAGCAACCAGGCGGCCACGGGGATCGCGGTGAGGTCGTAGCCGTCTTCGTGGCCCAGCTGGAGGACCAGCTGCTCTCGCTCGCTCTGCACCTCCAGCCGCAGCAGCGTGCCGAAAGGCGGGCGCGACCCCCTCCGCAGACTCCAGCACAGCAGGCGGGCCAGGGGCCCTTCGAGCAGCCCGGGCAGCAGCTTCATCCCCACCAGGACCAGCGGGATGACCAGGTAGTCGGTGATGGGGTCGAAGCCGCCGACGTAGAAGCCGCAGGAGGTCAGCTGGGGGTACATCTGCGGCAGCGGCCGGAGCTCCTCGAGGAACATCGGCACACACACCTGCTCCCCCCAGGGCGGCCCGAAGTCGAAGCGCGGGCTGCCCCGACCGGTCCAGGACATCGATCGCCACGACCCCTCGACCAGGTGCTTCGAGTCGTAGTCGGCGAACTCCCGGACCATCTCGCGCGCCGTCTCGGACACGATCTCCAGCCCGCGCCAGTCGATCTGGATGACGCTGCTCACCTGCGCCCGGAAGGCGCCCGGCACGCGCTCGGCGCCGTAGCGGATCAGCGCCGCGGGAACACCCGGGTGGAAGCCCGCGTCGGTGATCGCGCAGAGATCCGCCGCCTCGAAGAGGTCCGAGGCAGCGAACAAGCGGGCGACCTTCTCCGCGGAGAGCTGGATGTCCAGGTAGTCGGTCCCGGTGGCCAGGCAGGCCTCGATCGCCACGTCCACAAACTCCGAGGTGCTGGAGGCGGCGACCAGCAAGTCGACATCCCGGAGCGCTGCCTCCATCGATGCACGCGAGGAGGCGTCGACGGACAGGGGCGTGCAGCGCTCCCCGAGCTGCCCAGCCAGCGCCTCCAAGGGCGCCGAGCGGCGACCGGCGGCCACGACCCGAGCCTCAGGGACTTCGGCCAGGAGCAGTCGAGCGATGCGGGACCCCGTGTTTCCCGAGGCACCGAGGATCAAGACGGTCGGCGATCGGCTCATCGCGTCCTCCGACCCCCAGCCTACGGCGAGGTCGAATCCGGGACACCGCGTGATCACCCCCTCGCGAGCGCCGCCCCCACGTGCAGCCCCATCGCGTAGATCGACACCTGGGGCGGCACGCCGATCGAGCTCGGGAAGAGCGAGCCATCGGCCACCCACAGCCCCTGGAGGTGGTGGTGCTTGCCATCCGAGCCGACCGGGGACTTCGCCGGATCGTCGCCCATCGGCACCGAGCCCATGGGGTGCACCGCCGTGAGGTCGGGGGTGTCGGCCGCGATCTCCGCCTGCAGCGCGTCCAGGTCGTCGTCGGCCCGAAGGACACGCAGCCCACCCGCGGGCACGAAGACCGACTCCGCGCCGGCCGCGAAGAGCAGCTTCGCGCAGGCGACGACCCCGAAGGCCACCTCGCGCCGATCCGCCTCGATGGGCTCGTAGTCGATGCGCAGCCCGAGGTCCCCGCGCGGGCGAACCCGCCCCATCGTCAGGTCGTGGACCATGGGCGTGAAGACAGCCAGGCGCTCGTAGGCGGACATGAGCCGGCGGTGCTCCGCGCCGAGCCCCGGCACCATCGTCGCGGTGCCCACGGGGTGCGCGAAGGCCGGCACGATCCAGGTGCGCGTGCCGATGGGCGGTTCGGCCCCCTCCTCGGCGTAGGCCCGCTCGAAGTCGAGGAACTCGGTGCACTCGACGGTCTGGGGGATGCCTTCCCAGGCGCGCACGGGCTCCGCGAACTCCCCCGCCGCGACGGGCGCCGGGTGGATGCGCAGGGTTCGGCCGGTCTTGCCGCTCGGGTCGGGCACGTCGGAGCGAAGCAGGATCGCCGGCGTGCCCGTGGCCGAGGCGGAGACGCAGACCCTCGATGCAACGACCGAGAACTCACCGACCGGCCGCCGGTGCACGGGATCCAGCACGACCCCCTCGACCCCCGTCACCGCACCGCCGGCGTGCAGCACCCGCACCGCCTGGCAGCGGCTCAGCACCTGGCCCTTGGCGGCGATCAGGCGGGGGAGCAGCACCTTGTTGGCGTTGTTCTTCGCGTCGTAGGCGCAGCCGAGCAGGCAGAAGCCGCTGCCCAGGCAGCCGGTGCGGTTGTGCTTCAGCCCGCCGGCCTTCCAGCCCAGCTTCGCGGCCCCGGAAGCCAGCAGCTGGTTGTGCCGATTCCGCCGCGCGACCTCGACCTCGGACACCCCGAGCAGCGACTCCGCCGCCCGGTAGAGCTGCTCCCAGCGCGAAGGCGGCAGCTTCTCCATCCCGTGCAGCCGCGCCCACTCCCGGCGGATGGGCTCGGGGATGCGCGCGCAGAGGTTGATGTTGTGCACGGTGGACCCGCCCACCGCGCGTCCCTGGTGGATGCGCACCCGCCGGTCCGCGCTGGTCTGCCCGCCGTTCGCGGTCAACAGCTCGGGGAGCATCTGCTCCTCGCGCTGGGTCATGGCCGAGGGAGGTACAAACGCGCCGGACTCCAGGACCACGACGCTCAGCCCCGCCTCCGCGGCCGTGGTCGCTGCCGCCATGCCGCCGGCGCCCGAACCGATCACGCAGACGTCGGCCTCCAGCTTCAGCGGCAACGAGAGAGTCGAGGCGTCGAAGATCACCGCAGCGCCCCCCTCGGGTCCTGGCCAACCGGCGCCACGAGGGCGGCGTAGCGCCCCGGCGCCCCGGTCCCGCCCGGCGGCACCCACGGCCCGCGGTAGCCCAGCTCGCCCCAGGTCCGCGCGTCCTGGTACCAACCCAAGAGGCAGAGGTCCCGGACCCCGCGCGCCGCGTCCGCCATCAGCCCGCCGAACCACTCCAGGCGCTCGAGGAAGCGCCGACGCCCCGCAGGATCCAGCTGCGTGAGCCGCGAGAGGTGACCGTCCAGCGCGGTGCCCTGCTCGAGCAGCTCGAACATGCCGTGGACCTCGAGCAGCATCGGCGCGGGCATGCCGGCCAGGTAGCGGTCCACGGCGGAGGCGAGCTCCTGCCCCGAGGGCCCATCGGCCGGCAAGGGCCCGGGCTCGTCGGGCACCACCGCCTCGGCCGCCGCGGCGATCGCCAGGGCTTCGTGCCGAGTCAGGACGAGCCCCTCCCAGTCCTCGAAGCCCCCATAACCGACGAGGTGCCGGTAGCCCGCGATCCCCACCGCCAGCGCCGCGCCGCCCACCAGGACCCGGCGACGGGACCAGCCGCGCCCCGAATCCAGACGCCGCAGCAGCCTCGGGGGCAACCGACCGCGCCACCCCGGCTCCACAGGCAGCTCGCCGCGGTGCGAGGTCAGCCAGTACAGGACGCGCTTGCCCTGCCAGGTCGGGGCCTCGGCCCGCATCGCGGCGAGGGCCTTGCCGCCGTAGATGGGCTCAGCGCGCAGGCCGGCCGAGGCGAGCCAGGCCACCGCGCCCGCCGACTCGGGGCTGATGTGCCCGTAGCCTGCCCCCACAAAACCCCGCACCGCCTGGAGGTCCGGCATCGGCAGATCCGAGGGGACGGGCAACCCGCTCGACCGGAGAAAGGCCAGGACCTGGTCCCGGTGGTGCCGGAGCGCGCCGTTCGTCACGAAGACCCGCTCGACTGTCGCCACGGCACGCACGGGGATCGGCCGGCCCGCGAGCGCCAGGCCCAGCGCCGTGCCGACCGCCGTGCCGCCGGTGCCCCAGGGCACGAAGACGACGTCAGGCTCGGGGATCTCACCGGCCTCGATCTGCGCGGCCAGCTCCAGCCCGCCCGACAGGCTGCCCACGACGCCCTCCGGCACGGTGCCGCCGGGCGGGATGGCCGGGATCGGCCCGTCGCGCTTCCCGAACAGGACCCGCGTGCAGCGAAAGGCCAGCTCCAGCCGGCTCCCGCAGAACAGGACGTCGGTGGGGCCCGAGGCGATGCAGGCGAGGTTCTCCAGGACCGGCTCAGAGCTCGGCTCCCAGAAGCAGTGCGCCTCCAGCCTCCGCCCCAGGCGCGCGGCCGCGAGCGTCATGGCCACCAGGTGCCCTGAGCCGATGGCCCCCACCGAAGCCCAGGTCTGCGCGGAGACGAAGGGCTCCTGCGCGAGCAGGAAGTCGAGCTTGCGGACCTTGTTCCCACCCTGGAGCGGCCCGATCTGGTCGTCCCGTTTGACGCCGAACCAGGAGAAGCCGAGCTCCGCGGCCTGCTCCGGCAGCTCGGTCACGGGCGTGGGGGCTTCGATCCACCCCAGGCGGGGCAGCACATCGAGCGTCGATTGAGTCCAGGGGGGCACCGGCGAACGCTAGCGGTTCGTCGGGCTGCTCCGCACGGACACTCCGGGGTCTCACCCGGGCCATTCAACCCCCGCGCGCCCACCTCGGCCTTGCGATAGAAGGGCGCCAGAACCCCGTGGAGCACCCATGCGCACCCTCGTCCTCGCGATCTTCGCCACCCTGCTCTTCGTCCCCGTCGCCCAGGCGCAGCAGACGACCTACACGAGCGCCAGCAGCAGCAGCAGCTACAGCAACTCGGCCGTCGCGAAGGGGAACCGCTTCACGCTCTACGGCGACGGCGTGGTCCTGGACATGATCGAGCCCTACCTGGGCGGCAGCGGCGTCACCGCGACGGTCGCGGTCTGGCAGGAGACCTCGACCAACGTCTTCACGGAGATCTGGTCCGACTCCGTCTACGTCAACGGCACCGGCTACGTGACCACCTACCCCAACATCGCGCTCGACCCCTACGAGACCTACGCCATCGGCTTCCACTTCAGCAGCACGGCCACCTACTACTGGACGAGCACGTCCCAGAGCGACCCCGTCTGGGGCAACGCGGATGGCTACCTGACGATCGACGGCTCGAGCTTCCCCACGACGATCAGCGGCGCCTACCTGAGCGGGGGCGGCTACCGGATGCGCATCACGGCGACGACGGTCAGCGACGGCGACGGCGACGGCTGGGACGCGGTGGACGACTGCGACGACAGCGACCCGAACGTCTACCCGGGCGCGTTCGAGCAGTGCAACGGCGAGGACGACGACTGCGACGGACTCCTGGAGTACGACGAGCAGGACAACGACTTCGACGGCGTCATGGAGTGCGAGGGCGACTGCGACCCCAACTACGGCGGCACCTACCCCGGCGCGCCCGAGCAGTGCGACTTCGAAGACAACGACTGCGACGGCCAGACCGACGAAGGCCTGAGCACCGACTACGACGGCGACGGCTACAGCTCCACCGGCTCCTGCGAGGGCACGGCAGACGACTGCAACGACAACGACGCCGCCATCAACAGCGGCGCCGCCGAGCTCTGCGACTACGTCGACAACGACTGCGACTTCTCGGTGGACGAGGACTTCGTCTACGACGACGACGGCGACGGCTTCGTGGTGCCCGAGTGCGGCGGCGACGACTGCGACGACTTCAACCCCGACACCTACCCCGGCGCGGCGGAGCTGTGCGACGGGGAGGACAACGACTGCAACGGCGATGCGCCGGACGACGAGCTGACGGACGAGGACGGCGACGGCGAGACCGCCTGCACCGACTGCGACGACAACAACGCCGACGTGCACACCGGCCAGACCGAGGACTGCTCCAACGACATCGACGACAACTGCAACGGCGAGATCGACGAAGCCAGCGACAACGACGGCGACGGCTACGGCGCCTGCGACGACTGCAACGACGCCGACGCGGACATCAACCCCGGTGCCGAAGAGGACAGCTGCAACGGCGTCGACGACGACTGCGACGGCGCGCTCGACCCGCAGGAAGAGGACCTGGACGGCGACGGCGTCCGCCCCTGCGAAGGCGACTGCGACGACGACAACGACGCGGTCTTCCCCGAGGCCGAGGAGGTCTGCGACGGCTTCGACAACGACTGCGACGGCGAGATGCACCCCGAGGAGGGCGACGAGAACGACGCCGACGGCGACGGCATCCCGATCTGCTTCGACTGCGACGACGACAACCCCGACATCTACCCGGGCGCGCCCGAGGACGTCTGCGAAGAGATCGACGCCGACTGCGATGGCGTGACGCCCGACGGCAGCGACGAGGAGTGCTCCAGCGGCGGCGGCGGCGGCGGAGCCCGCCGGTCCAGCTGCTCTGCGGCCGGAGCCAGCGCCTCGCCCCTGGCCCTGCTGCTGCTCCTGGGGGTGCGGCGCCGCCGGTGATCTGGCTGATCCTGCTGCTCGGCTGCGCCCCCGCCGTCGACGAGGCCCCGGAGCCCTGCCCGGTCTCGGACCCCGAGGTGCTCGTGTGCCTGCAGGAGGCCTTTCTCGACGTGGCCGCCCTGAGCCGGCCCGGCCAGCAGGAGGCCATCGACGCGATCACGAAGGCCTGTGCACCCAAACCGTCTTGACGTTCACGAACTCGCGGATCCCGAAGACCCCCAGCTCGCGCCCGTAGCCGCTCGCCTTCACGCCGCCGAAGGGCACGCGGGGGTCGCTGGCCGTCATCCGGTTCACGAAGACACAGCCCGCTTCGATGCGCTCCGCGAGCCTGCGCGCGCCGTCCAGATCTGCCGTGAAGAGGCTCGCGCCCAGCCCAAGGGGTGAGCGGTTGGCGACCGCCACGGCCTCGTCCGCGTCCGCGACCACCTTGATGGCGGCCACGGGCCCGAAGGTCTCCTCGGCGAAGACGGGCATGTCCTCGGTGACGTCGGTGAGCACCGTGGGTGGGTAGTAGAAGCCGGGCCCCTCGATCGGCTCCCCGCCACAGAGCAGCGTCGCGCCCGCGTCGATGGAGCGGCGGACCTGGTCCGTCAGGGCAGCCCGCAAGTCGTCCCGCGCGAGGGGCCCGACCTGCGTGTCCCGCTCCCGAGGATCCCCGACCTTCAGCGCCTTCATCGCCTCGACGAAGCGCGCGATGAACTCCTCCGCGACGGGCTCGGCCACCAGGAAGCGCTTCGCCGCGATGCAGCTCTGCCCCGAGTTCAGCGTCCGCGAGCGCACGCCCTCGGACACCGCCGCAGCGAGGTCCGCATCCTCGAGCACGATGAAGGGGTCGCTGCCGCCCAGCTCGAGCACCGACTTCTTCAAGGCCCGCCCGGCTTGCGAGGCGACCGCCCGGCCCGCGCGATCGCTGCCCGTCAGGGTGACCGCGGCCACCGCGGGGTGCTCGATCAGCTCGCCGACGTGCTCGACCCCCACCAGCAGGTTGGTCAGGCAGCCCTCGGGCAGGCCGGCCTCCCGCGCGACCTCCTCGATGGCGATGCCGCAGCCCATCGTGTTGGGCGCGTGCTTGACCAGCAGGACGTTGCCCGCCGCGAGCGCGGGCGCGCCGAAGCGCAGCACCTGCCACAGCGGGAAGTTCCAGGGCATCACCGCGAGCACGATGCCCAGCGGATCGAAGCGGATCATGGCCTCGTCGTCGTCGCCGACGTCCGCGGGCCGCGGCGCCAGGAACTCGGCCGCGCGCTCGGCGTAGAAGTCGCAGACCCAGGCGCACTTGCGGACCTCGGCCTCGGCCTCGGTGATGGGCTTGCCCACCTCGCGGGTCATGATCTCGGCCAGGTGGGTCTCCCGGGCACGCAGATCAGTCGCGAGGTTGCGCAGGTGCTCCGTGCGCGCGGCCAGAGGCAGGCGCCTCCAGCTCTGGAAGCGCAGCGCGGCGACTTCGACCCGCGTGTGCAGCTGATCGGGAGTCAGCGGGTCCCAGGTGGTGATGAGCTGGCCGTCGTGCGGATCGATGGAGCGCATGTTCTCTCCTGCGGATCACCGGAGCGTAGCGTGATTCCCGCAGGCGAGTGCCCTTGCATGCCGCCCTTCGGTGACCCAATCTCTTCCCATGCGCGTCCTGCTTCTGCTGCTCCCCCTCCTGCTGACCGGCTGCACCGAGTTCTTCGCCCTGGCCGATCCCGGGGCGGGCCAGGAGGAGGAAGAGGAGCCGACCCCCGAGTTCACCGCCGACTCCATGACCGTCGACTTCGAAGCGACCTTCGCTGGAACCGACGTCGTGCTGGACTGGGACGTGACCTACTGGGTCGACATCAGCCGCGACGTCGCCAACTGCGCCCAGCGCATGCGCAGCCAGGCCAGCGTCGAGCCCCGCCCGTCCAGCTGCACCTCCTGCGACGGCACCTGGGTGGGCGTGCAGGACAGCGTCTCGGACGAGAGCGAGCCGCTCCAGTTCGGCTCCGACTGCGACCCGGCGATGCTGGACGCGACGCTGATGAACTTCGGCTCCGGCCTGCTTCGCCCGCTCAGCGACAACGGCCTGTCGGATCTGCTGTCGGTCGCCTTCATCACCGCGGACATGCACGCCGGCCTGGAGACCGCCATCGACGCGCAGGGCCAGTTCACGGCCGCCTTCATGGAGGCCGCGGCCGACAACCTCGGCGTGGAGTACGCCGGCGTGGGCCTGCTCCAGATGCGCGAGAACTCGCTGGCCTCGAACATCCAGCTCGACGCGGCCGCCAACAGCCTCGAGAGCGGCGAATGGCGGCCCTTCTTCGTGGTCTTCCGCGACCCCGATCTGAACGACTACGAAGGCGACGGGCTGCAGGGCGACTACTTCGGCCAGGGCGTCTTCTCGGTGGGCTTCGCGCGGTAACGCGCTGGCGGACTGCGAGTCCAGGGGCTACACGGAGTCCCCATGAGCCCCATCGAACTCGTCTCCTTCGACCTGTGCCCCTACGTCCAGCGCAGCGTGATCACGCTGCTCGAGAAGGCGGTGCCCTTCGACATCACCTACATCGATCTGGCCGACAAGCCGCGTTGGTTCGTGGAGCTGTCGCCCACGGGCAAGGTGCCGGTGCTGCGGGTCGGTGACGATCGCCTCTTCGAGTCGGCCGTCATCAACGAGTACCTGGACGAGACGACCGGCGCGGTCCGGCTCATGCCCGACGGCGCCCTGGTCCGCGCGAAGGCGCGCATGTGGATCGAGTTCTTCTCGGGGCTCGGTGGCCCGTCCTACATGCTCATGGTCGAGGCCGACGAGGCCCGCTCGCGGGGCTACGCCGCCAAGGTGCGCGAGCTGCTCGGCAAGGTGGAGCCCGAGATCGCCGGGCCCCTCTGGGATGGGGAGGACTTTTCCCTGGTGGATGCCGCCGCGGCGCCGTTCCTGCAGCGCATCGCCTGGATCGAGCGCATCGCGCCGGACCTGGGGCTCACCGCCGGCCTGCCGCGGGTCCAGGCCTGGACCGAGGCCCTCATCTCGCGGCCCAGCGTACTCGGCTCCACGAAGCCGGATCTGGAGGCCATCTTCGGCGAGTACCTCAAGGGCGGCGGCTCCCCAGCCCGCACGGCGCCTTCGAGCTGGCTCGGCACGCAGCTCTAGAGAGCCCCGCTAGCGGGGCAGGTCCGCGAGCATGAGCTCGATGGACTCGGCCGTGCGCGGCCGCTCCAGGGGCTCCCGCGAGAGCAGGCGCAGGATCAAGCGCTCCACCGCCGGCGGCAGCTTCGGGTTGTGGCGCGTGGGCGGCATGGGATCCACGTGGCAGATCGTGCGCACGAGCGTCGGCAGGTGGTTCGAGGCGAAGGGGCGTCGACCCGTCGTCATCTCGTAGAGCACGACACCCAGGGCCCAGAGGTCGCAGGCGGGCGACGAGGCCTTGCCCTTGAGGAGCTCCGGCGCGACGTAGGCCGGCGTGCCCGGGACGGTGCCCGTCGCGCTCAGCCCGGCGTCGTCGAGCAGCGGCTTGGCGACGCCGAAGTCGAGCAGCTTCAGCCCGGGCGGCCCGTCGGTCAGGAAGATGTTCGCGGGCTTCACGTCCCGGTGCACGATCCCCGCCTTGTGGGCGGCGTGCAGCGCCCGCGCGATCCCCCGACCCACCGACGCCACGAGGCGCAGATCGAGCGCGGCGCCGGGGATCCGGTCCAGCTCGTCCCGCAGCGTGTGCCCGTGCAGCAGCTCCATGCTCAGGAACAGGCGACCGTTCCAGTCCCCGAAGTCGTACACGACGGGCACGAGCGGGTGCGTCAGGCGGCCGTAGAGGGTCATCTCCTGGAGGAAGCGCGCCCGCGCCGTGCTGCCGTTGCCGCGCAGCGCATCGAGCAGCTTGAGGGCGATCTCGGTGCCGGTCTCGTGATCGTCGGCGCGGTAGACGTCGGCCATGCCGCCCTGGCCGAGCAAGGTCCCGAGCGTGTAGCGCTCCCCGACCCGCGTGCCGGGCGGCAGGACCGGACGCCCGCCGCGCATCCGAGGCTGGTCCCCGAAGCTCGGCAGGGCCTCGCCGGTCTCATCGAGATCGACCCGCAGCAGCTCCAGGCTGTCCGGCAGGGTCAGCGCGACGCCGTGGCCCGGGGCCGGCACCGCCTCGATGAAGCCGGGGGCGAGCGACGAGGTGCTCAGCAGCGAGTGGGGCGGCGGCGCCATGCCGAGGGGCCGCTCCTCGACCGGCACGAAGTCCTCACGACGCAGCACCATCGGCGTGTCGAGGCCCCGATCGTCGAGGCCCTGCAGATCCCGGTCCCCCGAGCGCGTGAGCCCCACATCGATGTCGTAGCTGTCGTTTCCCACGCGGCCCATTGTGGACGAGGCGGGGCGAGATCGCGCAGGCGGATGTTGGCGGAGCGCCCTCGAAGCCGCCTCAGACCTCCCGCACTCCCTGGCCGGGCAGGTCGAGCGCGCGGCCCCGCAGGAAGGTCAACGGGCCACCGAGGCCCGGCACGATGAGCGAGGGGGCGATGCGCGCCCAGGGCTCGAGCACCGAGCGGCGCCAGGCGATGCCGGGGTGCGGCAGCTGCAGGCCCTCCTCGTCGATCTCGCGCTCGCCGTAGAGCAGCACGTCCAGGTCGATGAGCCGCGGCCCGTTCTTCACCTCGCGGACGCGGCCCAGCTCCTCTTCGATGGCCAGGCAGCGCTCCAGCAGGGTGCGGGCCGAGCCGGTCCACTCGATGCGCACGACGCAGTTGAAGAACCAGGGCTGCTCGGTGATGCCCCAGGGCTCGGTCTCGAGCACCGGGGACACCTCGACGATCGCCGGGAGCAGCGCGATCGCCGCGTCGATGTGCGCCTGCCGGTCGCCCAGGTTCGAACCCACGCCGATCCACGCCTCGGTGGGATCGGGCAGGCGGGCCAGGGCCGAGGTCATCACCGCGCTCACGATGTCGGCTCCTTCTCACCCTCCAGCTTGCGGTAGATCGTGCGCGCCGCGATGCCGAGCAGCCGAGCCGCCAGCTTCTTGTCGCCACCGGCATGCTTGAGGGTCTCCTCGATGACGGTCTGCTCGATCTCACGCAGCGGGGTTCCGATGGAAAAGACCATCTTGCGGCTCGCGCCGGTGCCCTCGGGCTGCATCTGGGGAGGCAGGTTCTCGACGCCGATCCGGTCGGAGCGGCAGAGCACGACCGCGCGCTCGATGGTGTTCTCCAGCTCCCGCACGTTGCCCGGCCAGCGCCACGAGGTCAGCGCGTCCAGCGCCTCGTCCGTGACCCCGCGGACCTCCTTGCGGTTCTTGTCGGCGTAGACCTGCATGAAGTGCGCGGCCAGCAGCGGGATGTCCTCGCGGCGCTCGCGCAGCGAGGGCAGGTGGATGGGGATGACGTTGAGCCGGTAGTACAGGTCCTCGCGGAACTTGCGCTCGGCCACCTCGCGGATGAGGTCGCGGTTCGTCGCCGCCACCAGGCGCACGTCCACCGAGATGGTCTTCGTGCCGCCGACGCGCTCGAACTCGCCCTCCTGCAGCACGCGCAGCAGCTTCACCTGCGAAGCCGGCGACATCTCGGCCACCTCGTCCAGGAAGAGCGTGCCGCCGTCGGCCAGCTCGAAGCGCCCGGGCTTGCGGTTGGCGGCCCCGGTGAAGGCGCCCTTCTCGTAGCCGAAGAGCTCCGATTCGAAGAGGTTCTCGGGGATCGCCGCGCAGTTCACCCGAATCATCGGGCCCCCGCTGCGGTCGCTGGAGTCGTGGATCGCCCGCGCGACCAGCTCCTTGCCCGTGCCGGACTCGCCGGTCACCAGGACCGTGGCCTCCGACGGCGCGACCTGGCGCACCGTCTCGAGCACGCTGCGCAGGGCATCGCTGCGGCCGACCATGTCCCCGAAGGGCCCCGAACGCGACGACTGCTGCGCCACCTGCTCGCGCAGGCTGCGGTTCTCGGCCAGCAGCTGGGCCTTCTCGAGGGCCTTGCCGATGGCGCGGAGCACGTCGTGGCGCTTGAGCGGCTTCGTGATGAAGTCGTAGGCGCCTTCCTTCATGGCCTCCACGGCGATCTCCACCGTGCCGTAGGCCGTCATGAGGATGACTTCGGTCTCGGGCGCCACGGTTCGGGCGGCCTTGAGCAGCTCCAGGCCATCCATGCCCGGCATCTTCAGGTCGGTCAGCAGGACTTCGGGCTGCTCGGCCCGCAGCAGATCCAGCCCTTCAGGCCCGGATCCGGCGAGCAGAACGGTGTACCCGGCCTTGGTGACCAGGCGTTGGAGGACCTTGAGGTTGGAGGTCTCGTCGTCGACGACGAGGACCTTGGGGCCGTCCCCGTTCATGCGGCTGTCCCGAGGGGTGGAAGGAGGCTTCTTCTACACGCGTTTGCAGGGGCTTGTTCCGGGATCTTCTCGCCGCGGACCCGCTCAGGTGGCCAGCGGCAGCCAGATCGAGAAGGTCGTGCCCGCCCCCGGCGCGCTGCGGCAGTCGATGCGGCCGCCGTGCTCCGCGATCACCTGCTGGGTCACGGGCAGCCCCAGTCCCGAGCCCGCCTCCTTCGTGGAGAAGAAGGGATCGAAGATGCGGTTGACGTGTTCGGCGTCCATGCCGGGCCCGTCGTCGGCGACCTCGAGCAGGACGTCGCTCCCGTCGACCCGAGCGCCGATCCTGAGGACCCCGCCGCCCTGCTCGGCCAGCGCCTCGCCCGCGTTGCGCACGATGTTCAGCAGGGCCTGCCGGATCTGGCCGACGTCCAGCTGCACCTCGGGCAGGTCCGTCGGCAGGTCCAGCTCGATCTGCACGCCGCCCTGCTCCAGCTCCTCGCGCTGGAAGCGCACGAGGTCCCCCACCACGTCGCCGAGCGGGAAGGGCTCCAGCTTCATGGCCGGCGCCTTGCCGATGGCCAGGTAGCTCTCGGTGATGCGGGTCAGGCGCGCCACCTCGTCGCGGATGGCGTCGACCAGCTCCGCCGCCTCGCCCGCGACGTCGTCGCGCAGCAGCTCCGCGTTCAGGCCGAGGGCGTTCAGCGGGTTGCGGACCTCGTGGGCCACCTGGGCGGCCATCTGGCCGATGATCGCGAGCCGCTCGTTCTGGAGCTGGGCCTGCTGGCTGGCGCGCAGCTCCGACAGGGCGGTCTCGAGCTGCTCGCTGCGCTCCTCCAGCTTGCGCTCGCGTTCCTGGACCGAGGTCGCCATCGCGTTGAAGGAGCGGGCGAGCCGGCTGAGCTCCTCGGTGCCCGGGATCTCCGCGCGCTCCTCGAAGTTGCCCTCGCGGATGCGCTCGACGCTCGCGATCAGCTGACGCACCGGCCGCATCATGAAGGTCGTCGCGGCCACCAGCAGCAGCCCGATCCCAAAGGCCACGCCGCTCAGCGCCGCCACCGCCAGGCGCGCGTCCCGCTGGCTGCGCTCGGTGCGCTGCACGACCCGGGTGACCCGGCGGCTCACGCGGCGACCCAGGTCCCGCAGGTTCCCTTCGATCTGCCGGTGCAGCTCGATGAGCTGGGGCACGTAGCCGTCGGCAGGGCTGCCCTCCTCGACCTGGATCACGAACTCGGCGTGCACCTCGCGGTAGCTCTCCAGCAGCTCCAGCACGTTGGCGATGTTGTCGGCGATGCGCACGAGCACGGCCGCGTCCGCCTCGTTCAGCTCCGCAGCCGCCAGCGCCACCGCCACGCCGCGGGCGCGCTCCAGCTGCGCCTGCATGCGCTCCTGAACGAACAGCTCGGTGCGCCGCACGCGGTAGAGGCGGTCGGCCGTCTGGCCCGGCTCCAGCTCGAGGCCGAGGGGCCAGGACTCCGCGCCCGAGATCTCCCGCCCGAGGGGCAGGTAGCCCGCCGAGAGCGTGGTCAGGCTGAGCTGCGTGTCCTTCATCTCGACGAGCACGGCGCCGAGGATTCCGCCGAACACCACGAGCAGCACGAGGTAGCCCAGCACCAGGCGCGCCTGGAGGGTCAGCCGCGGCGCCCCGGCGGGATCGGGGGCACGCTGCGATCGGACACGGGGCGCCTGTTCGGCCATCGGCCCACTGTACAGCGGTCCCGGATCCCAGGAGGCGATTCGGGGTAGGATGCCGGCCGGGATTTCCGCCCGAAAAGGATGCGTTCGCTTGGCCGAGACACTCCGGGTGCTGGTGGTCGATGACAGCCCGGGCGACCGCGAACTGGTTCGCGTCTCCCTCGCTCAAGATCGCCACCGCGACTACGACCTGGCCGAGGCGCGAAGCCTGGCCGACGCGTTGGATCAGCTCCACGCCGCGGATCTCGTTCTGCTGGACCTGCACCTGCCCGACGCCGAGGGCACCGAGGGCCTCGCCGCGCTGCGGAACGCGGACTTCGCCGGCCCCGTGCTGGTGCTGTCCCGCGAGGAGGACGAGCAGGTCGCCAGCGAGCTGCTCCAGGCCGGCGCCCAGGACTACCTCATCAAGGGCCAGCTCAGCGAAGCGCTGCTGACCCGCTCGATCTCCCACGCCCTGGAGCGACACCAGCTGCGGGAGCTCGCCGACGAGCGGCGCCTGCAGCTGGAGCGCAGCGAAGCGACCTTCCGAAGCCTGGCTCACGGCGCGGACGGGCTGCTCGTGCTCGTCGAGGGCTGCGTGCGTTACGCCAACCCGGCGGCCGAGGCGCTGCTCGGCCGCAGCGGCGGCGACCTGCTCGGCACCCACCTGCCGCTGTCGCTCGACACCGGAGCCCTGCAGGAGGAGCTGCTGCCCCGCCCCGACGGCAGCACCGTGCCCGTCGAAGTGCGCCTGACCCCCACCGAGTGGGAAGGCCAGACCGCCTCGCTCGCGACGCTGCGCGACATCACCGGCCGGCGTGAGCTGACCGAGCGCGTGCGCATGGCCCAGGCGCTGTCCCTCGTCGGGCGGCTCGCGGGCGGCGTGGCCCACGACTTCAACAACATCCTCACCGGCATGCTCGGGCACCTCGACATGCTGTCCGAGGACCTCCAGGCCACCTCGCACGCGCCCGCCATCGCGGCGCTGCTGGACGGGTCCGAGCGCGCCGCGAGGCTGACGCAGCGGCTCCTGGCCTTCGCCCAGCGGCAGGTCGTCCAGCCCCGCGCCGTCGACGTCAACAAGGTGATCGACCACCTGGAGCGCTGGCTCTCGCACCTGGGCGGCGAGAACGTCCAGCTGCTGCTTCGCCTGGAGGCTGGGCTTCCCCGGGTCGAGGCGGACCCGCTGGAGCTCGACCAGATCCTCTTCAACCTGGTGGGCAACGCCTGCGACGCGGTCTCCGATGGGGGCCGGGTCACGGTGCGCACGCGCTACGAGCTGCAGGACGAGCCCTGGGTCGTCATCGAAGTGCACGACGATGGCCCGGGCATCCCCCACGACATCCAGCAGAACCTCTTCGAGCCCTTCGTCACGACCAAGGAGTCCACGGGCGGCATCGGCCTGGGTCTGCCGACGGTCTCGGACATCGTCGAGCGACGCGGGGGGTCCATCTCCTTCGAGTCCAACGACGTCGCGGGCACGACCTTCACCATCCGCCTGCCGCCGAGCTCGGCCGGCAGCACGCTGACCTCGGACTCCTTCCCGCCCGTGGCGGCAGACGAGCCCGGCTCGCGGCGCATCCTCGTCGTGGACGACGACCAGGCCATCCGTCAGCTGCTCAAGGCGGCGCTGGAGGCGGCGGGCTTCGAGGTCATCGTCGCGCCGGACGGAGCCGAGGGCCTGGCCCGCGGGCGCGAGCTGGCCGGGGCCATCGACCTGCTGATCACCGACGTGATGATGCCGGGCATGCGCGGCGACGAGCTGGCAACGCAGCTTCAGAAGGCCCAGCCCGGCCTGCGCGCCCTGCTGATCTCCGGCTTCGCGCGGGACGCCCTCGGCGAGGAGAGCGTTCCCGGTCCCGGGCTGGCCTTTCTCGCCAAGCCCTTCCGCACCGGCGAGCTGCTCCGACAGGTCCGGAAGCTGCTGAACGGCGGAGACTGAGGGGCTCGCCCCCGCGGCCGGCAGCCGAGCCCCGCAGCCGCGGCTATCCTGCCTGCCATGCCCGGAATCCGAGAGCAGTTCCTCCGTCCGCTGAAGAAGCAGGTCAAGTTGCGTCTCGCGGGGGACGACATCGACACCCTCGTCCAGCGTCGGGACCGCCGCCGGCTGCGCTGGCTGGCCACCGAGTCACCCGACCGCATGCTTCGCTTCCGGGCGCTGCGCAACCTGGCCGAGCTGCTCGATCCCGAATCGGTCCCCCTCTTCCAGACGACCATCGAAGCGGAGGCGGGCTCGCTGCCACCCTCGGTGGTCAAGGTGGCGGCGGAGGGCCTGGGCCGGCTGCTCCGCGGGGACGCCGGGCCGGCGCTGCGTCGGCTGCTGGCGCCGGAGCGGCCCGCCTCGGTGCAGATCGCCGCGGCGCGCTCCCTCGGCCTCATCGGTCGGCCCGAGGACTGGGCCGCCGTACGCGCTTGGGCCGTGCGCTGTGAGGGCGACTGGCCGCTCTTCCCCGATGAGCGCGACTGCGTCATCCCGCCCCAGCGCGAGCCGGTGGGCACCACGGCCATGGTCTGGATGATCCAGACGCTCTACGCCGACAAGGAGGCCCGCTGGTGGGCCAGCAAGTCGGGCAAGTGGCTGGGGAGCGAGCTCGACAAGCCCCGCATGTCCAGCGACAAGGGCGCCGACAAGATCGTCGCGCAGGAGCACCGCTACGCCTTCGACAACAAGGAGCTGGAGCCCGGGCCCTTCCGCGGCCGCGTGCTGCACCTGGGCGAGCTGGGGCTGGACCGGGACCAGGCGCTGCTGCTGGGCCTGGCCGAGAGCAGCGAAGGCGAGCGGCGCCGCGCGGCCATCCAGGGGCTGGGCATCCAGTCGGATCCCCGCTCCATCGCGGCCTTCAAGGCCTGGATCGAACAGGTGCCGGACGACCAGCCCGAGCTGGCGGCCGACCTGGCCCGGGGCGCCGGCCGCCTGGGCTGGCCCGACCTCGTGCCCGCCCTCACCTCACTGCGCGCCCGCTTCAGCGAGGAGGCCGTGCGCAACAACATCAGCTGGGCCCTCGGCGAGTGTGGGGGGGAGGAGGCCGTGCGGCTGCTCGTGGACCTCGTGCGGTCGCGCGAGGAGGAGCTGAGCGAGGACGAGTTCGTGTGGATCGCCCGGGGGCTCAAGCGCTGCGGGGTGATCGGCCGCGAAGCGATCCGCGGCTCCGTGGCCATCGCGCGGGCTGGCGGCGGCGAGCGAGGCCGGGTGGCTCGCCTGGCGGAGATCGCCGGGATTCACTGAGCGGGGCAGCCCCCCGGGGCGGTCCGCTCGAGCCGCTCCTCGTTGAGGCGCTCGCTGCACAGGTCGATGAAGGCGCGCACCCGCGGGGCCAGGTGGCGGCTCGCAGGCCAGACCAGCGACAGGCGCCCCGAGCGCATCGTCCACTCGGGCAGCACCCGGACCAGGGTCCCGCCGTCTCGTGACTGCGCCGTGAAGAGCAGGGGCAGCAGCGCGATCACGGTGCCGGTCTCCACCAGCGACTGGATCAGGCCGAAGTCGTTGCTCTCGATGACCGGATCGGTGATCCGCACGAGCTCCTCGCCGCCCTGGGAGTGGAAGGGCAGCGCCCGCCGAGACGCCGCCTTGTGCACGGCCACGTCGTGCTCGCGCAGCTCCGCGGGGCTCTGCGGCGCACCGCGGCGCTCGATGTAGGCCGGGCTCGCGTAGACCGCCGCCGAGAAGCGCCCGAGCGAGCGGACCATGAGGCCCCCGTCACCGGGGATGTCCTCGCCGTGCAGGCGCAGGCCCACGTCCACGCCCTCAGTCACGAGGTCCATCACCCGGTTCTCCAGGCGCATGTCGATCGTGACCCGGGGGTGCCGGCGGCGGTACTCGGTGAGCAGGTGCGCCACGGCTCGGGTGCGGCCGAAGTCGTTGGGCGCCGTGATCACCAGGCGCCCCTGGGGCTCGCCCCGGGCCTCCGTCAGCGCCTGCTCCACCGAGCCGAGCTCCCGCAAGGCCCCGGCCGAGCGGGCCTGGAGCAGCCGGCCGTCGTCGGTCAGCGCGAAGGAGCGGGCGGATCGGCGGAGCAGCTCCACCCCCAGGTCGTCCTCCAAGCGGGCGATGCGGCGGCTGATCGTCGACTTGGGCACCCCCTCGTCCCGCGCCGCGGCGCTGATGGTGCCGCGCTCGGCGACCCGCACGAAGCTGGCGAGGTCGGTGAGGTTCATGTTGCTCCTGCGCAACTTCAGGTTGCTTTCTTGCCATCTTGTTGCGCAGGCGAACCTAGCGCATCTTCAGGGCGAGCGACGGGCCGGGACCGGGCCGCCGCCCCCAAGAAAACAAGACATCAAGGAGACGTCATGCACATTGCCCTCTGGATCGTTCAAGCCCTGCTCGCCTTCGCCTTCCTCATGGCCGGCGGCATGAAGATGGGCGCACCCATCGAAGACCTGCTCGCCAACGGGATGACCTTCGTGGAGTGGACGCCGGCCGCCGTCGTGCGCTTCATCGGCGCCGCGGAGTTCGCCGGGGCCCTGGGCCTCATCCTGCCCTCGGTCCTGCGCATCCAGCCGAAGCTCACGCCCATCGCCGCCGGGGCGCTCGCGTTTGTGATGGTGCTGGCTGCCGGATCCCACGTCATGCACGACGAGATGGGCGCCCTCGGGGCCCCGATCGTCCTCGGCCTGCTGAGCGCCTTCGTGGCCTGGGGCCGCTGGAGCAAGGCGCCGATCAGCCCTCGCTAGCGCCGCTGTCCTCGTCTTCGTCGCCCATGCCGCTGAGCCAGCGGAACGCGCCGACACCCAGGAAGAACACGCCCAGGCCGAGCAGGATGGCCACGGTCTCCACTTCGTTGAAGTGCACCCCGAAGCGGTTGAAGGTGATCTTCGCGGCGTGGGACTCGGTGTTGTAGGCGTACACACCCGCGCCCGCGAGCAGGAAGATCAGACCGGTGATGAAGGCTCCCATGGGCGGGAGCCTGTCAGACCTCGGACCCCCGGCGCAATCAGTAGAGGATCTTCGCCACCAGCTCGACGCTGCCCTCGAGCTTGTCCCCGAAGCGCACCTCGACGTACATCGGCGTCTTGGGGATCTGCACTTCGAGCTGCCCCTCGACGATGTTCTCGTCCTCCTCGGCCCCCCAGCGGAAGCGGGACAGGATGAAGACGTAGGGCCCGATGGCCTTGCCCGCCTCGACGCTGCCGGAGCTGATGTCGTCCCCGAGGTCGACCTCGAAGGAGTCCACGGGCACGTACTTGCCGAGCTTGTTGAAGAGGAAGCCGCCGAGCGCGGCCCCCACGGTGGACATGGCCGCCTGGCCCTGCGCCGCCGT
>JAJDAI010000832.1 GCA_029261955.1 Deltaproteobacteria bacterium
GCCCGCGACCCGGGTCGCTTCGGCGCGCCGCTCGCGGCGGACCAGCACCGCGGCCGTCGCCTGATCCTCCGCCTGGCGGCGCTGCTGGCCCTGGGCACCGACGTCTCCCGCTGCGGCCCGGCGCTCGCGCAGGGGCACACCTCGGCCGTGGTGGCCCACGCGCTGGGCATCCGAGCCAGTGAGGAAAGCTGCGCCGCGATCGACGCCGCCCTGATCCTCTGCGCCGACCACGAGTTGAACGCGTCCACCTTCGCGGCGCGGGTCGCGGCGTCCACGGGTGCGGACCTGTACTCCTGCTGCTCGGCGGCGCTGGCGGCCCTGTCCGGCCCGCTGCACGGCGGCGCGGCCGGCCGGGTCGAGGCCCTGGTCGACGAGGCCTGCCAGGCGGAGCGGGTGGGCAACGTGTTGCTGGCGCGCGCGGGCCGCGGCGAGGCGATCCCCGGCTTCGGCCACCCGCTCTACCGCGAGGGCGACCCGCGCGCGGTGCCCCTGCTCGCGGCGGCGACCGCGCTCGGGGGCGGAGCCCGGCTCACGGCCCTGCTCGGCCTCGTCGAGGCGATGGAGCAGCTCGGCCACCCCCCGCCGACGCTGGACGTCGGCCTCGTCGCGCTGCGCACGGCGCTGGAACTGCCCCGGGGCGGGGCGGAGGCCCTGTTCGCCATCGGCCGCTGCGCCGGCTGGATCGCCCACGTGCTCGAGCAGCGCGAGGCGGGCTTCCTGCTGCGCCCCCGCGCCCGCTACGTCGGGCCCTGACCGCCGCCGAAGCGCCCTGAGGAGCGCCCCCGTCCCCGCCTCACCGGCGCCGCCCCGCCGTCCCTGACTCCCGCCGCGGCAGCGGGCATGATGCGCGCCCGATGGTCACGCTCTCTGAAAGCCGCCGCCTGCGCCTCGCGACGCTGTGCGCGCTCTACGCCGCGCAGGGCATCCCCTGGGGCTTCCTCGCGATCACGCTGACGGCGTGGCTGGCCGACCAGGGCAAGACCCCCGACGACATCGCGAAGATCACGATGCTGGCCGCGCTCCCCTGGGCCTTCAAGTGGATGTGGGGGCCGATCATCGACACCGTCGGCGTGCCGTCGATGGGTCGACGCCGACCGTGGATCCTGCTCGCCCAGTCGCTGATGGTGGTGACGATCCTCGCGCTCGCGGCGGTGCCGAACCTGGCCGAGAGCATCAACGTCATCGCCTGGATGGTGTTCACGCACAACATCTTCAACGCGCTCCAGGACGTCGCGGTCGACGCGCTGGCCGTGGACCTGCTGCCCGAAGACGAGCGCGGCCGGGCCAACGGGATCATGTACGGCAGCAAGTACCTGGGCGGCGCGATCGGCGGCGCGGGCATGGCGACCGTGATGCAGTTCGCCGGCCTGCGCGGCGCGCTGCTGTTCCAGGTGGTCATCCTGGGCGGCATCTTCCTCATGCCGCTCTTCTTCCTGGAGCGCCCCGGCGACCGCTTCCTGCCCTGGGGGGCCGGCTCGGTCGCCCGGACCTCCACCGTGCCCCTCGGCGAGCGCTTCCGGGCCTTCGCCTCGCGGCTGACCGGGCTCTTCGTCTCCCTCTTCCGGGCCTTCACGATCCGGGACACGCTCGTCGGCGCCTTCCTGGCCGTGACGATCGACGTCGGCATCATCGTGCTGAGCGTGATCGGGGTCGTGTTCATCATCCAGGACCTCGGCTGGTCGGACACCGAGTTCGCGCAGCTGAGCGGTGGCCCGGCGCTCTTCTTCGGGGCGGGCGGCGCGATCGCCGGCGGCTTCCTCGCCGACCGCTTCGGGCTGAGGCGCGTCATCGCGGCGGCCGGGATCCTGCTCGCCTGCACCTGGATCCTCTTCGCCAGCCTCGACAGCCTCTGGCCCAACAAGGCCTTCGTCGCGACCATCATCCTGGCCGAGACCGCCTTCGGCGCCGTGGCCGCGGCCGGGCTCTTCGCGCTCTTCATGGGCATCTCGTGGCCGAAGGTCGCGGCGACGCAGTTCACCGACTACATGGCGATGCTGAACTTCAGCCGGGTCATCGGCAGCAAGACGGCCGCCTCGCTCGATCCGCTGCTCGACGTGCGCGACATCTACTACTACTCGGCGGGCCTGCTGCTGCTGACGCTGTGCCTGCTGCCGGCGGTGAGCCCCGCGCGGGCCCGGGCGGCCTTCGCCCAGCGCGACAAGGCCTAGATTAGAGCGTCTTCTTGACCGGCTTCGGCGGGTCGTCCGAGGGTGGATCGACGGGGCGGGCGCCGGCGGCTTTCTTGACCTCGGGGGCGGGAGCCTCTTGGGGTGGCTGGGCACCCTCCAGCTCCTGTTTCCAACCCTCCTCGGTCAGAAACTCCTTTTCGCGGGTCAGGTCGGACCACTTGCCGCGCCCGAGGTTCGTCAGTCGAGAGAAGAAACTCATGGCGTGCATCATGCCAGTGCCTACGCTTGGGCCGGTCGGGACCTTGCTGGTGATAGCATCCCGCCGCGCGCATTCCGCGCGACAGAGGGGCAGATTTGACGCGCAGCAAAGCACCGCCGCGACTGGGTGATCGGCGGAATCGCAACCTGAGTGGACGCCAGCGCGGCCAGATGGACAAGCGCCGGCAGGACCGGGCTGAACGCGACGAACGGGACCGGGCCAAGCTCCTCGCGAAGTACGCGGACACCGAGACCGACGGCGTGGTCGTCTGCCAGTACGGCAGCCACGCCGACACCGTCTTCGCCGACGGCTCCGTGTCGATGTGCATGCTCACCCCCAAGGTCCACAAGCTCTTCGGCGTCTGCGTCGGGGACCGCGTCTGGACCGAGACCGCGTCGGGCGACAACGAGCGCGTCATCGTCGCCCGCGCGCCCCGCGACACCGAGGTCCGGCGCAAGCGCGGAGACGACGACCGCACGGGCCACGTCATCGCCGCCAACGTCGACCGCATGGCCATCACCGTCGCGCTCTACGAGCCCCCGCTGCGACAGGGCGCCATCGATCGCTACCTGGTGCTCGCCTCGGTCCTGGGCATCGAGCCGGTGCTGGTGCTGACGAAGGTCGACCAGTCGCCTCCCGACGATCCCGGCTGGGTCCTCATCGAGCCCTACCTGGAGATGGGGATCCCGCTCATCGGGACCTCGGCCGAATCGGGTGAAGGCATCGAGCGCCTGCGCGAGCTGCTGACCGACCACGTCACCGTCTTCGCGGGCCACAGCGGGGTCGGCAAGTCGAGCCTCTGCCAGGCCCTGGGCCTCGTGGGCGCCATGGACGCGGGCGACATGTCCTACTCCGGCGGCCGGGTGCGTGGCCGCCACAAGACCTCGGTCGCGCGCCTGCTGGAGCTTCCGAGCGGTGGGTTCGTCGTCGACACGCCGGGGGTGCGGGCCATCGGGCTCGTCGATCTCAAGCGCGAGGACGCGCGGGTGCACTTCCCCGAGTTCGCGGAGTTCAGCGACTCCTGCCCCTACTCCAACTGCCTGCACGTCGACGAGGATGACTGCGCCGTCTGGCAGGCGGTGGAGGACGAGGAGCTCAACGACTCCCGCTACGCGAGCTACCTGAGGCTGATGGAGAGCCTCGAGGCGTGAAGGCCTGGGCCCACGACCGCTACGGCGGGCCCGAGGTGCTGGAGCTGCGCGAGCTGCCCGACCCCGTGCCCGGCCCCAGCGAGGTGCTGGTCGCGGTGCACGCGACCTCGGTGAACCCCGTCGACTGGAAGATCCGGGTCGGCAAGCAGCGGGCCATCAACCCCCAGCGCTTCCCGGCCATCCCGGGCATGGACGTCTCGGGTGAGGTGGTCGCGCTGGGTCCCGGGGTGCAGGGGTTCTCGGTGGGGGACGCCGTCTTCTCCTCCCCCTCGCACCGGCGGCCCGGCAGCTTCGCGGAGCTGATCAGCATCCGGGCCAGCGAGCTCGCCCCGAAGCCGGCCAGCCTGAGCCACGCCGAGGCGGCGAGTCTGCCCCTGGCTGCCCTGACGGCCTGGGACTGTCTGGTGAACGCCGCGAAGCTGAAGCCCGGCGAACGCCTCTTCGTCCAGGCGGGCGCAGGCGGTGTCGGCTCCATCGCGATTCAGCTGGGCAAGTCCCTGGGCGCGACGGTGACGACGACCTGCTCCGAGGCCAACGCCGACTTCGTGCGCTCACTCGGCGCCGATCGCGTCATCGACTACCGCAAGACCGCCTGGCACGAGGCGCTGGAGCCGCAGGACGTCATCCTCGAGTGCCTCGGCCCGGACGAGGTGCTCCGCGCTTTGGGTTGCCTGAAGCCCGGCGGTCGGGTGGCCTCCATCAACTCGGGCCTGGGCCCCGCCGTCGCGCGCTGGGGGCCCTGGCTGGCTGTGTTGCCGCTGGTCTTCGGGTTGCTGCGCCACAGCCTGGCGGGCCGTCTGCGCGGCAAGCGGGTGCACCACGTCGTGCGCAAGGCGGACGGTGCCGCGCTGGCCGAGATCGGCGCGCTCGTGCAGACCGGCGCGATCCACCCCCAGGTGGGCACCGTCCTGCCCTTCGACCAGGCCCCCGAGAGCCACCGCCTCAGCGAGACCGGCCACGTCCGCGGCAAGGTCGTGGTCCAGGTCCGCCAGTAGAACCGAATCGGCCCCGCGGTCCGAGGAGCGCGAGGCCGATTCTGTGTGTTGTCGCTGGACGTCAGTCCTTCGGCGCCTTGCGGGCCTCGAGGTCTTCCATCTCACGCTTCGCCATGTCGACGGTCGCCGAGCTGCCTACGCCCTGGGCGTAGTTCTTGAGCTCCTGCCAGGACGCGATGGCCCGGGTCAGGAACTGCTCGTTGCCGAAGCCGGAGTTCTTCTTGGCGTCGGACTCGTAGATCGACGTGCGGGCCCGCGCCTTGATCTTGTAGGCGAGGATGACGCGCGCAGCGCGGCTCTTGCTGCCCAGGTCCGACTGGTACGAGATCGTGGTGTCGGCGTTCTTGATCGCGGCGTCGAGCGCCCCGTTGCGGAGGTTGCACTTCGCCAGCTCGAGGGTCCACTCGGGGTTGTACTTGTAGCGGCCCTGGTCGGTGACGCCCTTCGCGACGGCGCAGTGGCCCTTCTTGTCGCCCTTCTTCTCGTAGTTGGCCGAGAGCAGGGCCATGGCGAAGAGGTACTGCGGGTCGTTGGTCGCCGCGCCCTTGAGGTGCGCCATCTCCTGGTCGGTCAGGGTGCCGCCGCCCGCCTTGCCACCCAGGGAGGCCAGGTAGGCCTTCTCGTAGGACATGTCCGCCGAGGGGGCCGGCGTGGGCTCGGGCTCGGGCGTCGGGTCCGGCTCGGGCGTCGGGTCCGGCGTGGGATCGGGATCCCGGCGCGGCTCGGGCGTGGGATCGGGGGTCCGCTCGATGATGCGAGGCTCGTCCTCGAAGGGGTCGTCCTTGATCACCGGGTCCTTGCGGGGCTCGGGGATCGGGTCCGCAGCGGCGACGGCGTCGCTGCTGGTCTCCTTGACCGCGGGCTCGGGCGTCGGATCCGCGGCGGGCTCATCGATCCCGAAGTCGCCGAGCAGGTCGGTGCCCAGATCCAGGTCCGCGAGCGGGTCCGCCGCGGCGTCCGCAGCGGGCTTGTCGACCGCCTCCGCATCCGGGGTCGCCTCCGCCGTGGGGGTGTCGCCGTCCTTGTCGCCGTTCAGCAGCACGACTGCCAGACCGATGCAGACCAGGGCAGCGGCGGCGAGCACCATGACGATCAGGAGGGGCTTCTTGGACGGTCCGTCGTCGTACTCGTCGTCGTCGTCGTCGCCGTCCTCCTCCTCCTCGTCATACTCCTCGTCGTCGTACTCCTCGTCGTCATACTCGTCGTCGTTGAGCATCAACCTCTCCTCGGGCGCGCGGGCCCTCCGGGCGCAGCGGACGATTCTAGAGCACCGGGCAGGGTTGTGCTCGCTCGCCGCTGCCCCTTGATTGCCAACCTTGGAACACGTTCGGCTTGCGGGCCTGCCTGCAAGCTCGCGACACTGCGCCGCATGGTGGACCTCCCAGACCCCAGACCTCTGCGTGCGTTCGACCGCGCCTGGCTGGCTCGGGTTCCCATCGCGTCGTTGGATCAGGACGATCTTCCCGGCTGGGAGGAGCTCGATCCCGACGAGGAGGCCCACGCCCGCGCCTGCAAACCGAGGCGGATGCGCGAGTTTGTCGCCGGCCGGGTGGCGCTGCGCCGGGCGCTGGTCGCGGCGGGCTGGCGCGGCCGGCTGGCGCTGCTCGTGCAGGATGGCGGCGGACCGCTGCTGCCCCCGAGCTTCACCGGCTCGATCACTCACAAGGACGGGCTGGCCGCGGCGATCGCGGCGCCGCTCGCGAGCGGGCTGACCCTCGGCCTGGACTGCGAGGTGGTCGGTGATCGCGAGCGGCTGGGCATCGCGAAGAAGGTCCTGCGCGAGGCCGAGCTGGCGACCTGGCGTTTCGAGGGATCGACCTGGCGGGGGCTGCTGGAGCGCTTCTCGACCAAGGAGGCCATCTACAAGGCCCTGCACCCCCACGTGCCGCGCTACATCGGCTTCGAGGAGGCCGAGCTCGTGGGCGGCTCCATCACGATGCACCTCGCCCGGGCCGAGGGTCCGTTCCAGCTGCGGCGGGAGCTGTGGTGGGAGGGCGAGCGGCTGTTCTCGGTCGTGTCCGCTCGGCGTCAGTAGGGGCTGATGAGCAGGTAGGCGCGGCCGGAGTCCAGCGCGGGCGAGCCGTGGCCGGGCGCGCCGATGAGCAGGTCTGCCTTGCTGTCCGCGTCCACGTCCCCGCCGGCGAGGCTGCTGCCGGCTGCGTCCCCAACCCAGTCGCCGACGAAGATCGCGTCGGCCGTGGCCTCGTCGTGGGCCCCCGTCAGCGAGGCGAGGGTCGAGGAGCGCCAGAGGAAGGCCTTGCCGGTCCCGCCGCTGGCGGTCTCCGGCGCACCGACGAGCAGATCGTCCGCTCCGTCCCCGTCCACGTCGCCCGCGCTGCGGACCACCGTGCCGAAGCCCTCATCCAGCAGCACCCCGTTCAGCGTGAGATCTGCGTCTGCCACCGTGGTCACCCCGGGTAGAACCTGCAGGAGGGTGGTGCTCGTGAAGATCGCGACGAAGCCGGTGCCGCCGTCCTCCTCCGCGCCGAGTACCAGCTCGCTGTTCCCGTCCCCGTCGAAGTCGTCCAGGAAGCAGACACTCGTGCCGACGCGGTCCGAGACGCCGACCCCCTCGATGAACAGGTTCGCGCCGGCCGAGACGCTGGCTACGCCAGGGGGCAGGCTGCTGCCGAGCCACAGGTAGACGCGGCCGCGGTCGAGCAGCCCCGCGTGGGGCGCTCCGACCGCGAGGTCCGCGAGGCCGTCGCCATCGACGTCCCCGTCCACCGCAGCAGGGGAGGCCCCGCTGCCTGCCTGACCGATCAGCTTGGTGGAGCGGGACGAGGCTGAGTTGGCGCCCGGGTTGAGGTTTGCCGGATCGAAGACGAAGGCCGCCCCCGCCGAGCTGCCGCCTTCGACGTCCGCCGCCGCCCCGAGCGCGAAGAACGCTGCGCCGCTGCCGTCCAGGTCGCCCGGGCTGGGGGCCAGCTCCCCGGCGAAGCCGTCGTCGGTCGTCTCGCCGGTGACGCCCAGCCAGGCGTCCGACGGCATGACGGTTGTCGCGGAGCCGAGCAGGCTGCTGCCGAAGGCGCGGAGCAGGCCCGGTTCGCCCGCGGGGGCGGAACCGACGAGCAGGTCTGGATCGCCGTCTCCGTCGAAGTCGGGCCCGGGCGCGAGGGCGACGCCGAGGCCCTCGCCGCCCTCGCCGAAGACGAGGGTGTGGGAGCCGGCGAGGGGCACGGTGGGGCCTGCGGCCAGCACCTCCGAGGAGTGGAGCACGTAGGCGCGGCCCGCACCGTTGACGCCGTAGCCCGGCGCGCCGACGACGAATTCCAGGCCGCCGTCCCCGTCCAGATCTGAGAGGAAGGCCACGGCGGCGCCCGCCTGGTTGCCCACATCCTCCGCCGCGAGCACGAAGGGGGCGCCGGCGAGCAGCACGTTGTGGTCGTCGTGGCCATCGCAGTCGGTGTCGCGGGCGTCCCAGGACTCGGGGGCGCCGGGGAAGACGCTGGGGTCGCCGTCGTCGCAGTCCCCGTCGGCTTCGGCGAGGCCGTCCCCGTCGTTGTCCGCCGGGTCGGCCGTCGCGTCGTCGTCGTCCGGGGTGGCGTCGTCGTCGTCGTCCGGGGTGGCGT
>JAJDAI010000833.1 GCA_029261955.1 Deltaproteobacteria bacterium
GGAGACGTCGACCCCGTCCTCGCTCAGCCGGGCCTCGACGGCGACCAGCGGGTCGGCCCCGGTGATGCCCTCGATGATGGTCGCGCCCCCGCCCTTGCGGGCCCGCGAGGCGGCCTCGCCCACGGCCTCGATGACCGCGAGCACGTCGCTGCCATCGACGGTCACCCCTTCGAAGCCGTAGCCCTCGGCGCGGTCGGCGTAGCGCTCCCCACCGATGCGCTGGGCGTCGGCGGCGGGATCGCCCGAGCTGCAGTAGTAGAAGATGACCGGCAGCTCGTAGACGCCGGCGAAGTTCATGGCGTTGTGCGCGTCCCCGGTCGCCGCAGCCGAGGGGCCGTACCAGGCGAGCACGACGCCGTCGTCGCCCTTGCGCTGCATGGCCATCGCCAGCCCCGCCGCGTGCACGAGCTGGGTGCCCATCAGGCTGCTGACGGAGACGACGTGCGCTTCGCGCGCGGTGACCTCGGCCGAGGCGGCGTGACCGGCGTGCGCCGAGCTCGCGCTCCCGAGGATCTGCGCCAGCCAGGTCCGAACCGCGACCCCGCGCTCCAGCACCGAGCCGCCCATGCGCAGGTCGCCGAAGATCCAGTCGGTGGGCCGCAGCGCCCCCAGGGCGCCGAAGAGGTGAGCCTCGTAGCCGCGGGCCGGCGCGACGAGCCCCACCAGGCCCCGCCGGCCGAGGTCGGCCAGGAAGTCGTCGAGCACGCGGCTGCGCAGCATGGAGCGGTGGATGCGCCGCAGGTCGGGCTCCAGGACGAGCGAGGACTCGGAGGTGCTGTGCACGCTCATTCGATCACCTTCAGGTGCCGGCTGGCTGCCGACGGGCGCGGAGGCTGCCATGCATTCGCCGTGGGGAGCCAGTCCTCGCCACGATCCCGCGCTTCGAGGAAGGTCTTGATGAAGAACTCGCCCGCCTTGTAGGAGCTGCGCACCAGCGCGCCCGAGGCGACGTACTTGAAGCCCAGCTGCATGCCCAGGGCCTGGTAGCGCGCGAACTGGTCGGGGTGCACGTACTCCTGCACCGCGATGTGCTTCGTCGAGGGGCGCAGGTACTGGCCGATGGTCAGGAAGTCGACGCCGACAGCGCGCAAGTCGCGCATGCACTCGACGACCTCGTCCTCGGTCTCGCCCAGGCCGACCATGATCGACGACTTCGTCAGCGTGCCCGGGTTGGCGACCTTCAGCCGCTCCAGCACCGCGAGGCTCTGGTCGTAGCCGCAGCGACCGTCGCGCACGCTCTTCGTCAGCCGACGCACGACCTCGATGTTGTGGGCCAGCACGTCGGCGCCGCTGTGGGCGACGATGTCGATGAGGTCGGGCTCGCCGCGGAAGTCGGGGTGCAGGATCTCGACCCGGGTCTTCGGGGAGATCTCACGGACCGCAGCCACGCAGTCGGCGAAGTGCTGGGCGCCCTGATCCGGCAGGTCGTCCCGGTCCACGCTCGTGACGACGATGTAGTCCAGGTCCATCGTCTGGATGGTCCGGGCCAGCTTGGCCGGCTCGTCGGCGTCCAGGGGCAGCCCGTTCTTGTTGGTGTTCACCGCGCAGAAGCGGCAGCCGCGGGTGCAGATGCTGCCCATGACCATGAAGGTCGCGGTGCCACCGCTCCAGCACTCGCCCAGGTTCGGGCAGCGCGCCTCCTCGCAGACGGTGCTCAGCTCCAGCGAGGTCCGCTGCTGCTTGATCCAGGCGTAGCGTTCCCCGCCCGGCGGGCGCACCTTGAGCCAGGACGGCTTGCGGGCTTTGGGATCGATCGCCAGGGGGGCCTCCGGGAAGGGGTGGCACTTATAGGCGCGCGCGTGAGGGGTCGCAACCACGCGAATCGCCGCACGCGGACTCAGAGCCTGCTAGCCCGCAGACACCACGCAGCGGCCGGTCGGCCGGTGCTCGACGTAGGTCACCGTGCCCACCTGATCGACGTAGCGCTCCATCTCGGGCATGTGGCGGATCGGGACGGGGACCCGCAGCGCGAGGGTGCGATCGCCGAAGTCCATCTTCAGGCCGACGGCCCAGCCTTCCGCCAGGTCCGCCCAGCGGTGGCGCGGGTCGAAGGCGCCGTGCACGACCGTCTCGCCCCAGGAGTCCAGCTCCACGTCGACCAGCACGACCTCGGGCCGGGGGACGGTCTGGTCGATGACCTCCAGCGTCACGGGGTCGTAGAGCAGGCCGCAGGGCCAGGTCTGCGAGGCCGGAGCAGGGACCCGGCGGACACGCGGTCGCTCCAGCTCCTGGGAGCGGCGGGTGACGCTCATCTCGCTGGCCGACATGGGGGCGGTCTCCTGTTTCGGAGCCGCTTCGCAGAGGATGGGATCGGCTTCGGCCGCGACGGCCAGCTCCGAGCAGAGCATCGCGTGGCCGGCGTCCCGCATCGGCAGGCCGACTTGAACAGCCTCCCAGGCCTCGGCCGGCCGATCCAGGGCACGCAGGCCCAGGGCGCGCGGCAGCGCGAGGTCTTCGGGGGGATTGCCCAGCTCCTCCGACCGATCCAGGGCCTCCAGCAGCCGCTCGGCCTTCGCTTCGGCGAGCAGGGTCTCGCTCAGCAACAGGGCGTCGCTCGGCTCGGTCCCCGCCTCCACCTGGACCTCCAGCCGCCAGGCCTCCCCGGCGAGCAGCGACGAGCGGAGCAGCCGATCCCCACCCTCCGTCACCGCCGCGCGCGCCCAGGCCCCGTAGGCCCAGAGCGGCAGGGAGCCGTCCTCGTCCCGAGGCAGCTCGGGCTCCAGCACCTTGCGCGCGAGGGTGCGCTCGTCGGACGAAGCCGGGTCGTTCATCCAGGCGCGCAGCTGCGGCACCCGCCAGCCCTGCTTCACCGGCACGGGGTCCACGAAGACCTGCCCGCGGACCTGAGCCAGCTCCGGCCAGGCGTCGCCGCGCCGGTCGAAGCCGAGCCACAGCCGCCAGGGACCGGGGAGCAGCTCACCGCGCACCCGGAAGGTCACCCCGGTGCCGTGGAGCTTGATGCGGCCGGGCCCGTCCAGCCCCTTCTGACCGCCCAGCGGCGGGGACCAGCGGGGCTCGAGCAGCTCGACCCGGGTCCATCCGCCGTCCAGCTCCAGGCGCTTCACGTGCAGCTCACGCCGCCCAGCGGGGGCCTCGTCCGCCGCGAACGCGCGCGCCACCGCCTGGTGATCGGCGCCGATGTGCGTCGAGGGCGGAGCAGCCGAGGCGGCGAGCAGCAAGGGGAGCAGGAGGCCGAACACGGGGCGAGTCTGCCAGGGACTCCGCTGCGAATGTCGTTCTTCGGGCGGGCGGACCTGGGTGAAGGCGCTGGGTTCGGGACCACGGAGACGAAGCGGTGAGCCGACCGCGCTGAGCGCGTCCCCCGGTCCGCACAGGGTGGATCCGCCTGGAGGTGCATTCAGACCGATCCATGCCATTATCGCCCCCCGAGGAGGCCCCATATGCCACGTGTCCTGCGCTTCGCCTTGCTGATCGTCCTTGCTGCTGCCGTCCTGAGCCCCGCCTGGGCCGGGAAGAAGAAGCACCCCGGAGAGGCCTCGGCCGACATCGCTCCGCAGGAGGTCGAGCGCACGGGCGTCATCAACCGCGACGGCGCCCCGCAGACCCTGCAGGGCCCGAGCCTGAAGGACGGCGACCAGGCGCCGAAGGCCACGCTGCGCGACACGAGCCTCAACCGCCGCGAGATCGACTTCGCCGACGGCACGGTGCGCGTCATGGTCATCGTCCCCTCGCTCGACACCAACGTCTGCTCGATGCAGGCCCGCGAGTTCAACAAGCGCGCCGCGGGCATGTCCGAGGACGTCGAGGTGCTCGTGGTCAGCCGCGACCTGCCCTACGCCCAGCAGCGCTTCTGCGCGGCCCAGGGCATCGACCGCGTCACGACGCTGTCCGACTACGCCACGGGCGACTTCGGCCGCAGCTGGGGCCTCTACGTCAAGGAGACCGCGCTGCTCGCCCGCTCGGTCTACGTCGTCGATGGCAAGGGCACGATCCGCTACAGCGAGATCGTCTCCAACCAGGCCACGCAGCCCAAGTACGACGAGCCGCTGGCGGTCGTGACGAAGCTGGCCGGGGCCGGCAATCCCGGCTAGTTCGGACGACTCGCGGGTCCTGGGGGCCCGGAGCGCAGGGGTCGCCCTGTACCTGGCCTCTGTGTTCGCGGTGCTGTTCTGGGACCACGGACCCCGCGTCTTCTGGACGGTGCTCGTCGCCGCGCTGCCGCTGGTCTTCGTGATCGGCGGCTTCCACCTCTGGCGGCGCATCTGCCCGCTGGCGGCCTTCAGCCAGCTGCCCCTGCGCTTCGGACGCGGGGGCACGAAGAAGATCGAGGGCTCCCTCGTCGCCAACGCGATGCTGCTCCAGCTCGGGCTGATGGCGGTGGCGATGGCTGCGCGGCTGCTGGGCGCGAACGGACACGCGGGGGTGCTGGGCACGCTGCTGGTGGCTCTGCCGGTGATCGCGATCGGCGTGGGCACCGTCTTTCGGGGCAAGACCTGGTGCAACTACCTCTGCCCGGTCGGCCTCGTGGAGACGGTCTACACCGAGCCGTCGCGGCTGATCCCCGGTGGCAACTCCCAGTGCAGCACCTGCAGCGCCTGCAAGCCCCACTGCCCCGACATCGACCCCGAGCAGAGCTACTGGAAGGGCGCGAGAGCCCGGGCGCGGCGCATCGCCTACTTCGCGTGGCCCGGTCTGGTCTTCGCCTTCTACGCCTACTTCGCGCTCGAAGGAGGCAGCTGGGACGCCTACTACTCGGGGCGCTGGGCCTACGAGAGTCCCGGGCTGATGGAGGCGGGCTTCTCCTTCGCGCCGGCCGTTCCGCGGCTGCTGGCGGCGCCGCTGACCCTGGTGCTCGGGGGGGCGGCGAGCTTCGGGCTCTTCGCGCTCGGCGAGCGGCTGGCGGGTGACTCCGAGCGGGTCCGGCACCGCGCCCTGGCGCTGGCTGGCTTCGTCGCCTTCAACGCCTTCTACTACTTCGCCGGGCAGCCCACGCTGCTCCAGGCCCCGGTGTGGGCGCAGCGCAGCGTCGGCGCCGCGGTGCTCATCGCGTCGACCCTCATCTTCGTGCGCCGCTGGGTCCGCACCGAAGACGACCACGTGCGCGACCGCTTCGCCCGCCGCCTCAAGAAGCGCCAGCTCTACGACGACGTCGACGCCGACATCACCAACGTCGAGCTCGTCACCATCGACCGCGAGCGCAAGCGCGCCCGGCAGCGGCAGCTCGACGCCTACAGCGACACCCTGCGCGAGCTCGCCACCGAGGGTGTCGTCACACGCGAGCGCCTGAGCGTCTTGGCCTCGGTCCGCGCGCAGCAGGGGATCACCGACGCCGAGCACGACCGGATCGTGGCGCGGCTGGAGAGCGCCGAACGCGACCTCTTCGACCCCGACCGCATCCACAGCGCCGAGGCCTCGCTCCAGGAGCGGCAGTACCGCGACGAGCTGGTCCGGCTGGTGCAGAGCGGCGTCGACCTGGCCGCCGTGGAGTCGCTTCGACAGGCCTTCGGGGTCGACGAGGCCACGCACGAGCGGCTGTTCGGCGGGCTGGTGGATCCTGAGGGGGCCTTGGCGGGGCGGGTCCAGGCGGCGGCGGAGCGGATGCTGTGGCTGGCGGCGCTCGCGGACGGAGCGGGGGATGGGGCTGAAGCCGAGTTCCTCGCCGCCTGCTGCCGGGTGACCCTGAAGCGCGAGGGCGAGGCCCTGGAGCGGCTGCTGAAGAGCGCCGGCGATCCGCGGGTCGACCGGGTCCGGGAGCTCGGCTTGGGCGCTGCGGCGGAGGTCTTTGGGGCCGAGGCGAGCGAGGCGAGCATCGAGGTGGCGATGACCGACCCCGACCCCTGGGTGGCCGCGGCGGCGCGCGCGACCGGGCGCGTGCGCGGACAGGGGACCGGCCTGCCGGAGCCGCCCGAGCTGCAGCGGATGCTTCGCCTTCGGGCGATGGATCTGCTCCGGCCCCTGGACCCACCCGACCTCGAGCGCGTCGCCCGACGTGTCGAGCAGCGGACCCTGCGCACCGGCGACCTGCTCTGCACCCAGGGTCAGCCCGGGGACGAGGTCTTCCTCGTGCTCGACGGCGAGCTGGTCGTCGTTCGGGACGGCCTCGAGGTCAACCGCTGCGGGTCCGGCGCGGTCATCGGCGAGCTGGCCGTGCTCTCGCCCGCGCCCCGCTCCGCGACGGTGATGGCCGACGGCGACGCGACGGTCCTCGCCCTGAGCGGTGTGGCCTTCCGCGACCTGCTCCGCTCCCAGCCCCACGTCTCCGAGGGCGTGCTCGCCCAGCTCGCGCGACGCCTCCAAGACCAGGGCTGATGCGCGACAGGAAAGCCCTTGCCGGGATCGTGGCCGCGCATGCGGGGATTTCGATCCTCATCTGGCTCTCGGGCAGCCCGCTCGGCACCTACGGGCTCGAGTGCACCGTGGGCACGCTGTCCCACGACCTGACCCATGGGCTCAACCCCGCGGTGCCCTGGCTCGACTACTTCGACACATTCACCGGCGGGTACCTGACTTCAGGTCTCGCGGCAGCCCCGTTCTCGCTTCTGCCCTGGCCGACCATCTACGCGGTCAAGGCCGGCACGCTGCTCATCAACGCGGGCGTGCTGATCCTGGCCTGGCTGTTCCTGCACCGGAACGTGGGCCGCGTGGCCGCCTACACCGGGACCATCGCGCTGGCCCTGGGCCCCCCGGTCCTGCGCCACCACGGCCTCATCGGGCCCACCTACCACTACAGCGAGCTGCTCTTTGACCTCGGCCTGGCCGTGATCTGGGCGGAGATCGCGCTGCACGGTCGCAAGAGCTGGGGCTGGTACTTCGGCTTCGGCCTGGTGGGCGGCTATGCGCTGACCAACTGCTTCGGTTCGGCGGCCTTTGTCGCCATCTGCGGTGTGCTGTTGCTGGTGGTGGACCGCCGGATCTGGACTCGGCGTGCAGCCTGGATGGGCTGGATCGGGGCCATCCTCGGGCTGTACCCCCTCCTGGCGAAGCTGTTCTGGCACCGCGGCTACCACCAGGACGTCCGCGGCCTGCGCGACTTCGGCTTCAGCCACGGCGGCGGGACCGAGAGCGGTGGAGCCCTGGGCAAGGTCGGGAGCCTGGTCTTCGGGGACTACGCCGGCGCGCTCGGCTTCGGGGACGCCTTCACCGGGGGCTACGCCTTCGGCCTGCTCTACGGGACGGTGACGCTGCTCGCGCTGGTGGCCGTGATCTGGGTGGCTCGGGGGCGGCTCTGGGATGGCTTCCTGGCGCTCGTGCCCGGGTCGCGCTTCGCGCCGTCGGACCGCGTCGCGCGGGACCTGGCCTGGGCGCTGCCCGCGCTCTTCTCACTCGGGCTCATGGCGGCCTACGCGAGCTCCGACCTGCGGATCCACCCCTACGATGCCGCCACCTCCCAGCTCCGAGACGACCGCTTCCTCGTGCCGCTCATGGCGTTCCTCGCCTTGAACGCCGGGGTGATGGCCCAGCTGCTCAAGCCGCGCTGGCTGCTCTGGCTCGGCGCGCCGCTGCTGGCGGGCGGCCTGATGGGGCAGCTGGCGATGATCGACTTCGCGGGCCTTCAGCAGAGCTCGGGCATTCCCTACCGGGGCCGCTGCTACGCCATCCAGGCCCTCTTCGCCTCGGAGGTGCTCGCCCGGCAGCCCGAGCGGGCCCAGCGCTTCTGCTCCGGCTTCGAGGAGGGCAGCGACGGCGAGTGCTACCGGGGATTCGCATGGGGGGTCGGCATCCACCGCGTCTTCAGCGAGGAGGCCGAAGCCATCGACGACCCGAGCCTGCCCGCGCTCGGCGGCACCGCCTGCGATCAGCTCCAGCCCGGCTGGCAGCGACCCTGCTACCGCCAGCTGGGCTGGCACCTCCACACCGAGATGATGGACCGCGGGCCCGACCCCCGCGCCTGGACCGAGACCCTCGTGGGCTGGTGCTCGAGCATGCCCGACGCCCAGCGCGCCGGCTGGTGCCTGGAGGGGCTCGGCTTCACCTTCGGCGACCACTACTCCTTCGACCCGACGAAGCTGAACACGGTCTTCCCGCCCGACTCGCTGACCGCGGAGCAACGCGAATCCGTCGTTTCCGGCGTCGGCGCGTGGCTCGTGCACGCCTACGAGGACCCCGAAACGGTGCGGCGCCTGTGCAAGCCCTATGCGGCACTCGGGAACGGCCTGGAAGTCAGCTGCCTGGACGGCGCCGAAGCCACCTGGACCCGGATCGCCCGCCCGATGCCCGGCGGCCGCGTGCCCCCCGGCCCGCTGTCCACCAAGCCCGATTGGGCCGAGTAGGCGCCCCCACCCCCCGGCGAATCAAGGGGGGTCAGGACATCAAGGGGGG
>JAJDAI010000834.1 GCA_029261955.1 Deltaproteobacteria bacterium
GGAGGCCGGGGCGCTGCCCGAACCACATCCTCCACGGCCGCCTGCTCGGTGGGTCGGCCGTGCCACTCCGCCATGCCGCCGGTCATCGAGTAGACCTCGCGAAAGCCCTCGGACAGGAGGTAGGCGGCGCCGCCCATCGACGAGTTGCCGTGGTAGCAGCAGACGACCGTCACCCGATCGCGATCCGCCGCCTCCAGGAAGCTCTGCACGTTGTGGTCGTTGACGTGCAGCGCGCCGGGGATGTGCCCCGCGCGCCAGGAGCCGAGGTCCCGCACGTCGACAAAGACAGCGCCCTTCGCCTCGAAGAGGGCGAGGGCTTCATCGACACCGATCTCGGGGGGGCCCTTCACGCGGCCAGTATGACCGCGCGAGGACGACTCGCTCAGTACACCTCGGGCACGAAGCGGTTCGTGCTCATGGGCGGCCGCACGTAGCCACGATCCGGCTGACGGGGCGGCAGCTCGATCACCCGCGGCGGCAGCTCCTCGTAGGGGATCTGGCTGAGCAGGTGCTTGATGCAGTTCAGGCGCGCGCGGCGCTTGTCGTCGGCGCGCACCACGTACCAGTGCGCCTCCGGGATGTCGGTGTTCTCCAACATCACGTCCTTGGCGCGGCTGTACTCGACCCAGTGAGCGCGCGACTCCAGGTCCATGGGGCTCAGCTTCCAGCGCTTGACGGAGTCGGTCATGCGGGCCTGGAAGCGCCGCTCCTGCTCGACGTCGCTGACGCTGAACCAGTACTTGATGAGGATGAGGCCGTCGCGGACGATCATGCGCTCGAACTGGGGGCAGGAGCGCAGGAACTCCTCGTACTGCTCGTTGCTGCAGAAGCCCATGACCCGCTCGACGCCGGCCCGGTTGTACCAGGAGCGATCGAACAGGACCATCTCGCCCGCGGCGGGCAGCTCGGAGACGTAGCGCTGGAAGTACCACTGCGTCTTCTGCCGCTCCGTGGGCGTGCCCAGGGCGACGATCCGACAGACGCGCGGGTTGAGCCGATCGGCGATCCGCTTGATGGAGCCGCCCTTGCCGGCGGCGTCCCGCCCCTCGAAGACCACCGCGATCCGCAGCCCCTTCTCCACCACCCACCGCTGGAGCTTCACGAGCTCGACCTGGAGCAGCCGGAGCTCTTCCTCGTAGTCCACGCGGCTGAGCTTCTTGCGCTGCGGGGGCTCCGAGCCGGTCAGCAGCTTGGGCGTGGTCGGGCGTTTCTTGCGCTTGGGAGGCGGGGCGTCGGTCATCAGATTCTCCGAGAGGTCGAACAGGGTGCCACAGCCCAGAAAGGCCGACCCCCCCTCATGCCCCGCTGAACTGAACTCCGTCGAAGACGAGCGTCGGGACCTGGGTGGAGCGGTAGGGCCACGGGTCGTTCCCCACGACGGCGAGCCGGCCGAACAGGTCCAGCAGGTTCCCCGTCACGTTCATCTCGCCCACGGGCCGCCCGATCTCCCCTCCCTCGATCATGTGCCCGCGCAGGCCGAAGCTGAAGTCGCCCGTGGTGCCGTCGGCGTTCCCGCCCAGCCAGGAGGTCACGTAGACGCCCTCCCCGACGTCGCGGATCAGCTCGCTCAGGCCCTTGTCGACCCCCGGCTTCACCAGCAGGTTGCTGCGCCCCCCGCTCGTCGGCGTGAGGCCGGCCTTCTTGCCGTAGTAGGTGTCGACCCAGACGTTCTCGAGCACGCCGGCAGTGATGATCGGCAGCGTCTTCGCCGCGATGCCCTCGCCGTCGAAGTGCCGCGAGGCCAGGCCACCGGGCAGCAGCGGCTCGTCGGTGACCGTCAAGATCGACGGGAAGAGGCTCTGGCCGATCTTGTCCGCGTAGACGCTGCGCCCCTGCGCGATGGACCGCGCGTTGGCCGCGCCCAGCAGCCGCCCGAGCAGCCGCCCCGCGATCTGCGGATCGACGACCATCGTCGTGGCCGTGGTCGGCCCCTTGGTGGTGCCCAGCCGCTCCGTCGCGCGCTTCAGGGCCTCCTTCGCGATGAGGGCCGGGTCCTGGAGCTGGTCCAACCGCCGCCCGCCGAGCCACAGCCCGCCTTCGGGCCGCGCGTCGCCTTCGTCGCGCACCGTGACCTCGGCCCCGAGCCACACCGAGGTGCCGCCCCAGGTCCCCTCGAAGCCGTTGCTGCTGACCGCTGCGCCCTCGCCCCGGCTCGTCGAGACGTAGCCCGTGGCCGAGATCACCCGGTCGTCCGCGCGCGCCTCGGCGTCCATCGCCTTCAGCCAGACATCGCGCTGCTCGTTGGAGAAGCTGTCGATGCCGGCGTCCGCGATCTGCAGATCCACCGAGCTGCGCCCCGCAAAGAGCGCGGGATCCGGCAGCTCCCGGTGCTCGTCGGGCTGAAGCGCCCGGGTGAGCGCGACCGCCTCGCCGATGAAGGACTTCAGCCGCTCCGGCTGCAGCGAGGTCGTGGAGTGCGTGCTGAAGCGCCCGTCCACGTAGAGCTGCACCGACAGGCTGCGCGAGGTGTTCTCCTGGACCTTCTCCAGGGCTCCGTCGCGCGAGGTGAACTCGACCTCGCGGCTGCTCGACGCCGAGGCCCAGGCGCCCTGCGCTCCCGCAGCCAGGGCCAGCTCCACCGCTCCTTCAGCTCGATCCATGAGGTTTGCCATGACTCAGGCCCCTCCCACGGTCAGCTTGGAGACGAGCACCGTCGGCAGCCCCTGCGACACGGGCACGCTCTGCCCCGCTTTGCCGCAGGTCCAGCCGCCGGTGTCCAGCGCGGCGTCGCTCGCCGCCATCGTCACGTCCTTCAGGGCCTGCGGCCCGTTCCCGATGATGTTCACGTCGCGGATGGGCGCCGTGACCTTGCCGCCTTCGATGAGCCAGCCGTTCTTCACGTAGAAGGTGAAGTCGCCGGCGCCGATCTGGACCTGCCCGTTGGTGAAGGTCTCGGCGATGATCCCGTTCTGAACGGACTCGATGATCTCGTCGCGCGTGTGAGGCCCGTCCTCCATGTAGGTGCAGCGCATGCGCGGCATGGGCGCGTGCCGGAAGCTCTGCCGCCGCCCCGATCCCGTGGGCTTCACGCCGTAGTGCTTCGCCGAGATGGTGTCGTGCAGGTAGCTCTCGAGGATGCCGTTGCGCACCAGCAGCGTCTTCTCGCAGGGGTTGCCCTCGTCGTCGAAGTTGAGCGAGCCGCGCTCGTTCTCCTCGAGACCCGAGTCCACGATGGTCACGAAGTCCGGCGCCACCTTGCGGCCGATCATCTCGCTGTAGATGGACACGTCCTTGCGGTTGAAGTCCGCCTCCATGCCGTGGCCGACGGCCTCGTGCAGCAGGATCCCGCTGGCCCCCGCGGCGAGCACGACGGGCATCTCGCCCGCGGGCGGCCGGATGGCGTCGAACAGGATCATCGTGCGGTCCGCCGCCTGCTGGGCCAGCGTCTCCAGCTTCTCCGGGGAGTAGAAGTCGATGTCCCGGCGACCGGCCAGGTTCGCCGAGCCGGACTGGGTCTCCCCGTCCTTCGTCGCCGTCACGGAGCACCACAGCCGCGACTGCGGCCGCGAGTCGGTGTGCATGTGGCCCAGCTGGTTGATGACCAGGACGCGGTCGTCCGTGTCCGTCCACCAGATGCGGACCTTCGTGATGGCGGGGTCCTTCGCCTTCGCGAGCCCTTCCAGGCGCTGGATGAGCGGGAGCTTGCGGTCGATGCCGACCTGCGACCAGGGCACGCGGTCGGCGTAGACCGAGTGGGGCGAAGCCCGGTGGGTCAGGGCACCCGGCGCCACCGACGCGCTGCCGTGCGCGATGGCCGAGGCCGTCTTCGCCGCCGCGTTCATCGCCGCCTCGCTGAGGTCCTCCGTGTAGGCGTAGCCCGTCTGGTCGCCCACCACGACCCGCAGCCCGACGCCCTCGTCGATGGACGAGCTCGCCTTGCTGACGATGCCGTCCTCCATCGTGATGGAGTTGTTCCGGCGGTACTGGAAGTACAGGTCCGCGTTGTCCGCGCCGCGCGACGTCAGGGTCGCCATCACCCGCCGCACCAGCGCGTCGTCCAGCCCGAACCAGCTGAAGAAGGGGTTGTCGGGCGTCGCGCTCGTCACGCTGGCGGCCTGCGGGGTGCCGGTGCTCGCGCAGCCGGCGAGCCAGGTGGGCATCGTCAGCGTGGCGCTGCCAGCGGCGGCCTGCTTCAGGAAGGTGCGTCGGGTGGACATGCAATCTCCAGGGGGGTCTCGGGAGGCGGGAGGCTACCGCGGATCCCGGAGATCGATCGTCAGGGGATTGTCAGGGAGAAGTCAGCTTCGTGATCGCTTGCCCATCGAACGCTGAATGAGTATTCATTCAGCCCCCGCGAAGAGGAGAACGCATGCCTGAGCAGTCCATCGGTGACCGGATTCGAATGATGTGGGACCGGCTGAGCAAGGTGCCCGGCGGCAAGCGCGTCTTCTCCTACGCCATCGGTCGCGCGGCGCCCTACACGGGCACCATCGGGGCGATCGTCGACGAGCTGGAGCCCGGCTACGCCAAGGTCCTGCTGCACGACCGCAAGAAGGTGCGCAACCACCTCAACTGCATCCACGCCATCGCCCTGATCAACCTGGGCGAGGTCTCCACCGGTCTGGCGGTCATCGCGGGCATGCCGACCGGCTGCCGCGGCATCCTCTCGGGCATCTCGATGGAGTACCACCAGAAGGCGCGCGGAACGCTCACCGCGGAGTGCCGCTGCGAGCCCTTCGACACGACCGAGCGCCGCGAGATGCTCATCACGGGCCACATCCGCAACGCACAGGGCGAGCTGGTGGCGACCGCGACGGCGACCTGGCTGGTCGGCCCCGAGAAGGCGGCTTCGAAGGCGGCCTAGACACGGGGGGTCCCGTCAGCCGTCCGCGGGTGCACAGGTCGGGATGAACAGGATCCGGACGAACACCACGGCCCCGATCCCGAGCAGCGCGTATCGCGCATGCACCGGGACCCCGAGGAGGAAGGCCGAAGCCGGGATCGAGATCCCCAGCAGGGCGAGCGCGACGACCTTCGCCCTCCTGGGGATGCAGCCGTCGCGGCGGTAGCTCGCCACCGGCGGCCCGAAGGTCGGGTGGGTCAGGAGCCAGACGTAGAAGCGCTTGCTGGAGCGGGCCCACAGCGCCGCGCTCAGGAGCAGGAACGGGGTGGTCGGCAGCAGCGGCAGCACCACGCCGACGAGGCCCGCGACGAAGGACGCCGCGCCGATCACCCAGAGAACCCGCCGCAGGACCGGAGAGCGGACGAGCAGCGCCTCGGCTTCGGTCTCGGCCTGTTGGAGGTGGGGACTCACGGCGGCCAAGGATACTGCTCGCCGCCTGCCTTCACGGGATGCGGTCCGGGGTCGGTGCATCCAGGAGGCGCTGCTAGAGCGCGATCGCGAAGCCCGCGGCCAGCGCGCCGGCCAGCGGGATCAGCAGCACCCAGGACACGACGATCCCCGTCACGATGCGCCAGTCGGCTGAGCCGGTGTGCATGCCGATGCCGAAGATCGCCCCGGTGGACACGTGGGTCGTCGACACGGGCGCGCCCATCAGCGACGCGCCGATCACCAGGGTCGAGGACACGAGGTTCGCCGTGAGGCCCTGGCCGCGGTTCATGCCCGTGATGCGGTGGGCCAGCGTCTCCGCCACCCGGCGCGAGTAGACCAGCCCACCCACGGCCATCGCGCCCGCGACCGCCACCAGCGAGAAGCGCGGGTCCAGGCCCGACCAGCCGGCAGTCACCAGCAGCGCGAGCACCTTCGGGGTGTCGTTGAGCCCGCGCGCGAAGCCCAGCGCAAAGGCCGAGACCGCGTGCGCCCGGTCCACCAGCAGCTGCGCCGGGACCCCCAGGATCGAGCCCTGGTAGCGCCGCTCGCAGGTGCCCACCTCGGCCTCGGTCAGGGGGCGGCCGTCGCGCAGCGCCAGCGACCCATCGGCCAGGGTGTCGACCCGCTGCATCCCCCGGCCCAGGTCGATGAGGGTCCAATCCTGCAGGCCCATGGCCTTCCGCGCCGCGCGAGCGACGGGGTACAGCGCCCCGGCGGCCGCCAGCGCGATCAGCGGGCTGACCGACAGCGGGATCAGGACGTCGGTGCCCATGGGGCCCCACTCGATCTGCCCGCCGTTGAGCACGAGCCCCGCGCCGATGAGCGCCCCGATGAGGGAGTGGCTGGTCGAAGCCGGCAGCCCGACCCGGCTGGCCAGGAGGATCGACAGCGCCGCACCCGCTCCGGCCGAGACCAGAAACGCGCGATCCGCCACGACCTCGTCCGGCACCAGCCCGTGGCCGGAGAAGGCGTGCAGCAGGGTCCCCGCCAGGAAGACCGACGCGAGCGAGCCCGCGATCTGGGCGGCCGTGGCGATCACCAGCGCACGGCGGAACGACACGGTGCCGGACCCGTACAGGGTCGCCGTCGCCTTGAAGTTGTCGTTCGAGCCGTTTGCCCACGCGAGGAGCAGAGCGGCCGCGAGCAGCAACACCATCATCAAGTCCTTCGCGCGGTTCCAGGGCGCGCGGACCTTACACGAGCGACGCGAGGCATGGCGGACCCACTCGGGACGACGTAGCCTCCTCCGCCATGAACGACTCCCGCCGCGGCCCCAACTGGCTCCTCCTGCTCGTGATCCTCGGTGTCGGTGTCGGCATCGGCTTGGCTCTGCGCAGCAGCCCGACGCCCTCCGACCCGACCCCCGTCGCCGGCGACCCCACGCCCGCTCCGGCCCCCGCCCCACGGGCCAACGTCTCCGCCCAGGCCCTCTGGCAGGGCACGGGCACCCTGATCCGGGCCGACGTCGACGGCGACGAGGTCAGCGACGCCATCGGCCGCGTCCGCTACGCCACGCAGTCCGTCCACGTCGCCGCCTTCGACGGCAAGGACGGCAGCCCGCTCTGGCAGAGCGAGCGCCTCGGGGACTACGCGACCACGATGCGCGGGCGCCTCGCGCGGGTCGGGGACAGCGTCTTCTTCGGCGGCGCCAACGGCGAAGTCGTGGCCATCGACCTCAAGTCCGGCGAGACCCGGTGGACGGCGCAGACCGGCAGCCGCGTGATGATGTTCTGCACGACCAACGACGACTGGATCGTCGCGCGCCTCGCAGACCAGCGGAAGCAGATCCTCTCGCTCAGCGACGGCCAGCTGCTCGACGGCGACCCCGACACCTGCAACCTGGTGGTCGAGGACGACGTCATCATCGTCAGCCCCGGCCTGCAGTGGCAGAGCTGGACCGCCCGGACGATGGCCCGACCCGACCTGCCCGGCATCAAGGGCCACGCGATGCTCGTCGACATGAAGCGCGACGTCGCCCTCGCGGTCGGCCAGACCACCCCCGAGCCGGGCGTTCCCGTCATCGCAGCCGGGAGTGGCGCCTGGAGCGCCCAGCTGTCGTCGGGCGCCGACGCGGTCAAGAGCGGCCCGCCCAAGCTGGTCACGCTGGCGGGCGACTTCGCCATCGCCGCCTACGACCTGCCGGGCAGCCGCCGCCTCGCCGCCTTCCACATGGAGACCGGTGAGCGCACCTGGGACGTCGAGCTGAAGTCCTCGACCCCCGCCCCACCCCGCGCCATCACAGCGACCGAGTCCCTGGTCCTCGTGTCCACCCCGCAGGCCCTGCGCGCCTTCAACCTGGCAGACGGCCTCGAAGCCTGGACCG
>JAJDAI010000835.1 GCA_029261955.1 Deltaproteobacteria bacterium
TGCCGGGCAAGCTCCTGCGGCTCGATCGCGGGGAAGCCGTGCTGCGACGCACCCTCCGGATCGCAGCCGAGGCCGGGCTGGGGCCGGTGATCCTGGTCGCCGACGCGCGGATCGCCGAGGCCGCGGCCGGCTGGGCGCAGATCGTGGTGGTGGACGAGCCGGTGCGGAACGGATCGGAGCGGATCGCGGCCGCGGTGCGGCGGGGGCTGATCCCGGGCGACGGACCGATCGTGAACCTCCAGGGGGACGCCGTGGGCGCGCGCCCCGACGAGCTGCGGGCGGCGCTGCAGGCCTTGCTGGACGATCCCGGGGCGAGCCTCGGCACGGTCGCGGTGGGGGCGTGCCGATCGGAGCACGCCGGGCGGACGACGGTGCAGCTGGACGGGGCCCGGGCGACCGACTTCGACCGGAGTCCCCTGCCCTCGGGCCACGCGGGATCGGAGCTGCTGCTGCACGTCGGCATCTACGCCTACCGCCGGGCTCGGCTGCTGGAGATCGCCGCGACGGCGCCCTCGGAGCGAGAGCGGGCGCGATCCCTGGAGCAGCTCCGCTGGCTCGATGCGGGGGACGGGGTGGCGGTGAAGGTGGTCCCCGGATCGGCCCGGGTCGCCCACGCCATCGACCGCGCCGAGGATCTCGACTGGGGCTGACTCAGTCCCCGCCCTCGCGCCTCAGCCGCTCGATGATGCGCTTCCCGATCGCCTCGATGGTCTGGGGCGAGTTGCCCTCCATCCGGTTGTTGGCCAGGACCCAGGCGTCCGCGCCGCGGGCCATCGCACGCAGCGCCAGCCGAACCACGTCCCGCCGCATGCCCTCGTGGGGCTCCTTCAGGCTGTCGTAGGGCTTGAAGCGCTGGACGGAGTCCCGGTAGGAGGTCCGCAGGGGCGTGAGGAGGCGGGCCACGTAGAAGGGCGCGGCCAGCCCGCCCGCGGCCGCCGAGGCGCGCATCTGGTCGACCAGCGGGGGCATCCAGGACCAGTGGTTGAAGCAGTGGGTCGCGCCGTGCGCGTTGAGCACCTCGAAGTAAGCCGGCTCGAGCAGCGCGGGCGTGCGGATCTCCGTGGCGTACTGGAAGCTCGTGGGCAGGGCCGCGAGGAACGCGTCCAGCCGCGCGTAGAAGTCAGCCCGCCACGCCGGCGTCGTGCGGCCGAAGGCCCCGAACTCGAAGATGAAGGGCCCGGTGTGCTCCCGGATCCCGTCGCGGTCGTAGCGGGCCAGGAACTCGCGCAGGAAGAGCTCGGGGTCGAGGAAGTCGGGGCTCGGCTCCTCGACCTTGCGGCCGTCGGCCAGCGTGACCTCGCGGGTCGGCACCGTCAGCGCCTTCCAGACCTTGCTCACCCAGCGGAAGTCGGCCGGCACCTGCGACGCGTAGCGATCCAGCGTCGCCTCGGTCGGCGGCCCGTAGAAGCTGTGGTCGATGCCGACGGTGCGGAACCAGGGCAGCTCCGCGTACTCGGCCAGGCACTCCCGCTTGAAGGCGGCGGCGCTGCCGTAGTCGCGGGTGTAGATCGAGCCCTTCCAGTCCTCGTAGGTCCAGGTGGACGTGCCGAAGCGCAGGTTGGGGGGCAGCGCCGCGGCGGCCTCGAGGTCGAAGGCGTGCACGGCGGCCACAGTAGCAGCGACGGTCTTGTAGGCTCCCGGGGATGGACGCCCCCGCATTCGGCCGAGCGATTCGCCACCAGTGGTTGCTGGAGGAAGGCATGGCCTACCTCAACCACGGGTCCTTCGGCGCCACGCTGCGCCGGGTGCTGCGGGCCCAGGAGCGCTGGCGGGTGCGGATGGAGCGCCAGCCGATGCGCTTCTTCCTGGACGAGTGCGAGCCCGCGATGCGGGTCGTGGCCGAGGACCTCGCGCGCTTCGTCGGGGCGAGCGGCGACGACCTGGCTTTCGTGGAGAACGCGACGGGCGGCGCGAACGCCGTGCTGCGCTCCCTCGACCTGGGGCCCGGGGACGAGGTCGTCACCACGCAGCACGTCTACCCGGCCGTGGGCTTCACGCTGGGCTGGGTGCTGGAGCGGAGCGGAGCCAGCCTGCGCCAGGTCGAGCTGCCCTTTCCCCTGGTCGACCCCGCGATCGTGCTCGACCGCATCGAGGCGGCGATCACCGATCGCACCCGCCTCGTGCTCGTCGATCACGTCACGTCCGCGACGGCGCTCGTGTTGCCGGTCGACGCCATCGTCGCCCTCTGCCGCGAGCGCGGCGTGCCCGTCTTCGTCGATGGAGCTCACGCCCCGGGCATGCTGGACCTGGACCTGGGGGCCCTCGGGCCGGACTGGTACGTCGGCAACTGCCACAAGTGGCTCTGCGCCGCGAAGGGCTGCGCCTTCCTCTGGGCGAACCCCGAGCGGCCCGAAGCCCGGAAGGACCTGCACCCCGCCGTGCTGTCCAACTACACCGGGCGCGGCTTCCCGAAGGAGTTCGACTGGATCGGGACCCGGGACCCCACGGCCTGGCTGTCTCTGGACGAGGCGCTCGCCTTCCAGCGGGAGATCGGGCCGGCGCGGATCCGCGAGCACAACCACGAGCTGGTGATGGAGGGGGCCCACATCCTCTGCGAGCTCTGGGGCTGCGCCCTGCCCTCGCCCGAGTCGATGATCGGTTCGCTCGTCGCCCTGCCCAGCCCGGTCGCGGTCGAGCCGTCGGAGGCCGGCGTGCGCGAGCTGAGCGGCTGGCTGTGGGGCACCCACCGCATCGAGCCGATGCCCGTGCCCTTCGGGGGACGCATGTGGATCCGGATCTCCGCCCAGCTCTACAACGAAGCCCAGGAGTACGAGCGCCTCGGCCGCGCCCTGCTCGCTTCCCCCTTCCCCCGCGCATGAGCAGCCTGCCCCTCGGAGCCTTCGAGCTGCTGAGCCCGCTGGGCGCCGGCGGCATGGGCGCGGTGTTCCGCGGCGTGCACCGCGCCAGCGGGCTGCCGGTGGCGATCAAGGTCCTGACGGTCGACCGGGCCCGGGGCGAGGCCTACCGCGCCGCCTTCCGCGAGGAGGTGCGCGCGGTCGCGGGCCTGGACCACCCGGGCATCGTGCGCGTCTTCGACCTGGGGGAGATCCCCGAGGCCGTGGGCGACGCCTCGGATGAGCTGGTCGCCGGCAGCCCGTGGCTGGCCATGGAGCTCGGCCCGCTCGGCACCCTGGCGGATGTGCGCGGGCCCTTCGCCTGGGGGCGCTGCCGCTCGATCCTGCTGTCTCTGCTGGACGCGCTCGCGCACGCTCACGCGCGAGGCATCGTGCACCGGGACCTCAAGCCGGCGAACCTGCTGCTGGCGGGTGAGGGCGAGTGGAACGGCCGGGTGCGTCTGCTGGACTTCGGGCTGGCGGACGCGGGGCTGCGGGACGACCCCGGCAAGACGGACGACCAGATCGCCGGCACGCCGCAGTACATGGCGCCGGAGCAGTTCCGCGGCCACTGGCGCGACTACGGCCCCTGGACCGACCTCTACGCCCTGGGCTGCATCGCCTTCGAGCTCGTCACGGGGCAGCTGGCCTTCCAGGCGGACTCTGTCTTCGCCCTGGCCTTCGCGCACGCCCTCGGGGAGCGACCGGTGGTGCCCGAGGGGGCCGCCGTGCCGCCCGGGTTCCAGCTTTGGATGGACCGCCTCGTGGCGGTGGAGCCGGGGGAGCGCTTCCGCTGCGCCGCCGACGCCGCCCGAGCCCTGTCGGCCTTGCAGGGCGAGGACGAGGGCGGACCGCCGACGCTGCACGCGCTGGACCCGGCCGAGCTCTACGCCGACACGATCGACGCGGACCCGGACGACATGCCCACCCTCGCAGCCAGCCCGCCGCTGCTGCCGGACCGCGCGGCCTCGGCGGCGACGCAGGCGGAGGACGAGCTGCCCCCCATGCCGGCCGACTGGCGGCGGGGGGAAGCGCCGCGCACCGAGAGCCGCCTCACCGACGCCGGCCTGGGGCTCTACGGCCTCCGGGCCGTGCCACTCGTCGGCCGCGAGGCCACCCGCGACCTGCTCTGGGAGGCGCTGCGCGACGTGCGCGCCACCGGCCGGCCGCGCCTGATCGTGCTGCACGGCCCCGCGGGCACGGGCAAGAGCACCCTGGCGTCCTGGTTGGGCGAGCGTTCCGAGGAGCTGGGCGTGGCCCGCTCGCTCGTGGCGCGCCACAGCCGGGTGCCCACGGGGCGCGACGGCGCCGCGGCGATGTTCGAGGTCAGCCTGAACTGTGCCGGCCTGGATCGAGGCGGGATCTCCGAGCGGCTCACCGCGCTTCACCCCGACAGCGGACCCTGGCTGGGGGACGCGGTCGCGCGCGTGCTTCGGCCCGCCGAGGGCGAGGTGG
>JAJDAI010000836.1 GCA_029261955.1 Deltaproteobacteria bacterium
GAGGCTTGCGCCTCGACGGCGCCCCCGATGCGAAGCGGCTGCGAGGGGGCGAGGAGATATGCGCTCACCGGCTCCGCGATGCCCTTGAGTTGGAGCTGACGGGGGCGGGCTCCCTCGAGTCGTTCAGGTACCTTCGCCGCCGCCTCTGCGGACAGGATGATCTCTCCCGGTCGGGCGCTCCCTTCGAGCCGAGCCGCCAGGTTCACCACCCCGCCGATCGCCGTGAAGTCGCTGCGCTTCTTGCTGAACTCACCGATCTCCACGGGGCCGGTGTGGATCCCCACACCAACCCCCAGTGCACCGTCAGGCAACTCCAGGGTGCCCGCCAACTCGGCGAGCGCCATCTTGCAACTGCGCTGGATGCCCATCGCCGCGTCGACGGCGCAGAGCGTGTGCTCGGCCGACTTGATGGGGAAGGTGAAGATCGCCATCAGGCCATCGCCCTTCTGCTTGTTCACGATCCCGCCCGCGGCCCAGATGCTCTCGGCGCACCGGTCCTGGAACTCGCTGACGACCCGGGCCAGCGCCACGGGATCGATGGACTCGGAGAGCGCCGTGTAGCCCCGGATGTCGCTGAACAGGATCGTGGCGTCCTGCGTGAAGTGACCGCCCTTCTTCACAGAGCGGAAGGCCCGCTCGCAGATCGTGCAGATGTCCGGGTTCATCTTGCTCTGGGTGATCCCGAAGACGCGGAACGGCACGGCGAACGGACCCCGGATCGGGATCGGCACCTTCATCTGATCCCAGCAGCCGCGGCACAGGATCGGGGGGGTGGGCGCGGGGGCTGCTTCGATCACTGAGGGCTCCTCTTCGCGGACGCGGACGATTGCAGGGTAGATGAGTCCGGGGGGGGCCCGATGGCGGATGGGGACGCACGGGTGGTGGTATGGCGACCACCGCAGCCTCGGGGGGCCAGGGTGCTCAGACGGTGCTCAGGTACTGGTGCACCTCGCTCACCACGACGGCCCCCTCCCCCACTGCGGCCGCGACCCGCTTCGAGCTGCCGCCCCGGACGTCGCCCGCGGCGAAGATGCCGGGCACCGATGTCTCCAGCAGGTAGGGGTCGCGGTCGGGCGTCCAGGCCCGGGGACGCCCACCGAGCCGCGGGAGCCTCGCGCCCGTCAGCACGAAGCCCTTGTCGTCTCGCGCGACGATCCCCTCGACCAGCTGCGAGTTGGGGGCGGAGCCGATGAATACGAAGAGGGCCGCGGCCTCCTCCTCCACAACCTCGCCGGTGTCCAGATGCTCCACCCGGAGCGCCTCCAGCCGGTCGCCGCCGAGCGCCTCGACCACCTTCCGGCGCGGCTGGACCTCGACGTTCGGCGTCGCCGCCAGCTGCTCGATCAGGTAGTGGGACATCGTCGACTCGAGCCCTTCGCGGCGGATCAGGATCGTCACCTTCGAGGCGTATCGGCTGAAGAACATCGCACCCTGCCCCGCGCTGTTGCCCCCTCCCACCACGAACATCGGCCGACCGCGGTAGTGGGCCGCCTCCGTCAGCGCCGCCCCGTAGTAGACGCCCGCCCCGGTGAGGGCGGCCACGCCTTCGGCGGGCAGGCGGCGGACCTTCATCCCGGTGGCGAGGACCAGGGAACGGGCGGTGAGGGACGTTCCGTCCGCGAGGGTGACGATCTTGTAGTCGCCCTCCAGGCGGACCTCCGTGACGGCCTGGGGCACCAGCAGCTCGGCGCCGAGTCGCTCGGCCTGGGCCGTGGCCCGGTGAGCAAGGTCCGATCCGCTCAAGCCGGCGGGGAACCCGAGGTAGTTCTCGATCCGCGAGCTGGTGCCGGCCTGGCCTCCGGTCGCCTCCTGCTCGATCAGCGCCGTCGTGAGCCCCTCGGACGCCCCGTAGACCGCCGCTCCCAGCCCGGCGGGTCCCCCCCCGATGACCAGGAGGTCGTAGTAGCCGGCCGTCGCGGTGGTCTTCATGCCGAGCGCCGCCGCGAGGGTCGCCCGGTCGGGGGCCTCCAGCGGGGCGCCGTCGGGCAGGAACACGACCGGGAGCGTGCGGCCCCCGTTGACGGCGTCGACCAGCGCCCGCGCCGCCTCGTCGCGCTCGACATCGAGCCAGCGGTAGGGGATCCGGTTCCGGGCCAGGAACTCCTTCGTGTCGTGGCTCGCGCCCGACCACAGCGCACCGGCGACCTGGATCCCCCGGTACGGCGGACGCGCCGTCGCTCGCCACGAGTCCAGCAGATCGTCCAGGACCGGGTACAGCGCCTGCTCGGGCGGATCCCAGGGCTTCATCAGGTAGTGGTCCAGGCCGATGTCGTTGATGCTCCGGATCGCCGCGTTCGTGTCTGCGTACGCCGTCAGGAGCACCGTGCGTGCCTGGGGGAACAGCGCCTGCGCCTCGACGAGGAACTCCGTCCCCTCCATCCCCGGCATCCGCTGATCGGACAGGAAGAGGGCGACGACGTCCCCTCGTTGCCGGAGCTGGCGCGTGACGTCGAGGGCCTCGGCGCCCGAGCCCGCCCGGGCGACGCGGTAGTCCTTGCGGTAGCGCGCGCGGAGGTCGCGCTCGATGTTCTTGAGGACATCGGGCTCGTCGTCCACAGCGAGCAGGATCGGCTTGCTCATGAGGCTCCTGACGGGCGCCCGACGTCCGGGGGCGACGGGGGGCAGTCGGCGGGGTGGAGGGGGAGCCGGACCTCGAAGCAGGTGCGCCCGGGCATCGAGTCGATGGAGATCGCGCCGCCGTGCTTCTGGACCACGATGTGGTGGCTGATGTTGAGGCCGAGCCCCGTGCCCTGCCCGACCGGCTTGCTGGTCACGAAGGGGTCGAAGACGCGATCGAGGAGCTCCGCCGGAACGCCGGGCCCGGAGTCGACGATCTGCACGACCACCCGGTCGCCGTCGCGGCGAGTCCGCACGGTGAGCTCCCCCGAACCCTCCATCGCGTCGACCGCGTTGTCGATCAGGTTGGTCCAGACCTGATTGAGCTCCGCTCCGTGGGCCGTGATGCATGGCAGGTCGGGGTCGTAGTCCCGGGTCACGGTCACCCCCTGCTTGAGGACGCCCCCGAGCATCACAAGCGTGTCGTCCAACCCCTCGCTGACCCGAACCGCCTGGAGCGTGCCCTGATCGAGGTACGTATAGGACTTCAGCGCCTTGACGATCCCGAGGATGCGGCTCGATCCCTGGCCGATCTCGCCCAGCAGCGAGCTGATGGTGTGCCACAGCGTCGACCGCTTGAGGACCAGGGAGAGGAGGGCGGGCTCGTAGAGGTCGCTCAGGGTCTCGAATTCGGTGGTGTCCAGGCCCAGCTCGGCCAGCCCGGACGCCTCCGACTCCAGTTCCTCGAGACCATGCCCGTCCAGCCAGTCCTGGATCTCCGCCTCCCGG
>JAJDAI010000837.1 GCA_029261955.1 Deltaproteobacteria bacterium
GAAGCGGCGCCCCTTGTCGGTGCCGTGGCGCCGGACCCGCACCGCGAAGCTGCAGTACACGTCGATTCGCCCGCCATTGCGTCCCGCGACGACCTCCTTGATGGGCCGGCCGATGGACCGGGTTCGGGAGCCTCGGTGGCCTGCATTCACGGAGACGACGCGGGCGGTGAAGCTGGACTTGTAGCGGGTGATGAAGAAGGCGCCCAGACGGTGGATACGCCACCAGAGGCTGCCGTCTGCGTAGCCGCGGTCGACGAGGAAGAGGCAGCCGCGGGCCCAGTGCCCGACGCCGAAGACCCGGCAGTCGGGACGGGTCTCCTCGGTGAGGCGGTAGCGGAGCAGCTCGCCGGTCAGGGGCCGGACGAAGGTGTGGATCTTGATGGCCGCCGCAGTCGCGGTGCCCTTGAAGACGCTGGCAAGGCGGTCGTGGACCTGGACGACGCTGGCATCGACGGCGATGAGGTCCTTGAAGCTGCTCAAGAAGCCCTGCAGCGGGGGTCGCTCCTGGCTGGAGTGGTCCATCAGCTTGCCCAACAGGCGCTGGATGAGGGCCGTGAGCGCGGGCGTGAGTCGGGCGAAGAAGCTGGACCGGGCAGGCAGAAAGCCGGTTCGGCGCCCCAGGGCGCGTCGCATCTCCTCGAGCGACTGCTGCCCGCGCCCGTTGACGGTCAACGCGACCACCAGCACCAGGGCGAGGACTCCGATGGCTCGCCGGCGCTTGAACACCCCCAGCTCGCGGGCGTGAGACTGGATGAGTGCGGGCGGCAACAGGTTGAGCAGAAAGGCTTCGGGGGACGTAGGCTTGGAGGCGGCCATGGGGGCTCCGTGAGCGGGTTGGTGTGTCGTAACCCGACCGTCTCACGCCCCATGGCCTCTGTTGTTCTAGATTCGTCAACTTCTTGTGGAATATTCGACGCTTGGCCGCGCTATCCGGTCACGCATGCGACCGGAGGGAGGGCACGGTTTGGTCGCGTCGACGCCAGAATGCCGCTTCGGGCCGAAGCCCTCGTCCCGCAAGCCGTTCGGGAGGGCGGGGGTGTACCTCGCCGCCGGTCGGCACGGGGAACTGCCTGGTGCCGCTGGGTCTACTCAAGCGTCGACACCACCGAGGCGGTAGCTGGCGGAACTGCCAGACGCAGGCGTCAACTCGGGCAGGGGGCCTTTTGGGGCCTCGGCTGCGCCGCCCGACCGACGGCGACACCGTCATTCGAGACGTTCTTGCGGCCGTCGGTTGGCCTGCCCACTCAGCTCCTCTGCGGCTCCGCGTCGGCCAGGGCGAGCGCCTTGTTCCACTCGTCGCTCAGGCCCAAGCGCCTGACCCAGCCCTGCATGTATTCAAGGTCGAGCTCCGCTCCAGAGACCCGGATGACGCCTGCCACATCGCGAAGCTGGCGCTCGGACTCCGAGCGTTGGGCCCACTCCAGCTTCGCCAGCACCGTGTCCTCCGCTGTGGCGACGAACACGTCCAGTCCGAGCAATCGACGAGGGGTGCGGCGTCCGAACTCTGCGGCGCTGAACTCGCGGCTCTTCCGGATGATCAAGTCGACCTTCCAGCCTGTCTCCAGGTCGATGATGTTGAACTGCCCACGGTTCTTCAGGGCGTCCAAGGCCGTGTCTTCGCTGACGTAGTACTCGTCTTCCGGGAGGAACTCGAGCAGCGCCTTGAGACTCCTGAAAGTCGGGTCGACGACGATGTCGATGTCATGGGTGGTTCTGGGAACGCCGTAGTAGGTGCTCGCGAACGAGCCGGCGATCATGTAGGCGATTTCAGCCTGCTCCAGGAGGTCGGTGAGCCGGCTGAGGAAGTCTGCGGCCGCGGTCACGGCTGGAGAAGCGGCACGTTCGGCCATGCGGCTGCAAAGAGGTCATCTCCGAGGATGAGTCGGTTGAGGGCGTACCGGACCTCGCTCTCCGAGTAGGCGGGGTGTCGGTCTCTGATGCCCTGCGCGCTGATCGCCCTTGCGTCATCGGACATGGCAGCGGCCGTCTGTACGCGCCTCTGCGGCCCCATCCTGCGGTAGGCGTCGGCCTGCGCCCGAGCGGCGGCGATGCTGGTGTCGAGACTCTCCACAGCTGATGTCTACCGCTTCCTGGCCGGCGCGGCCAGTGGTTCCGCGGGCGAAGGGAACGGGCGGGCTCCGCCACGGATGAGTCGTGTGGTTGGGCTCCGCCGTTGTCGGTGCGCTCCTCGGGACCACCGTCGGCCGACGAGTCAGCTACCGCCTTCGCGAACTGCCCGCCGGCCATCGGGCCTCCCGCCACGTCCGCGGTCGCTTGGAGGCCGAAGACCCCTCGGTCACGCCTGGCCGTCTCCGGCTTCGACCGGGCAATGTGCTCGCCGCGGGCTCACGAGGTCGAGACGGCGCTGAGAGACGCGACGGGCTCCCGAAGGGAGCGCCGTTGCGTCGAACACGTCCCCGATAAACGCTGGCCGCGAAGCGGCTGGCGTTTATCGAGTGTTCTGCGATGTGCCGGCAGCTGCTAGGTCGGGAAGGCACCGCGGCTCCGCTGCGGAAGGACGCGAGTACAGAGGGTCGGCTGCGGTGCGACGGCGGTTACTCACGCCAAACCAGGGCCAGTTAGTGTCTTCAGACTAGAGACAGTTGACTGCCGCAGACTATAATCTTCGGCCATGGCACGACCCCGCGAAGTACTGGCCGTCCGTCTCGCCCGAGTGGAGCCCCTTGCTCGCGATGGCGTGGTGAGTTCCCAGCACCTCAGTCGTGGCGATCGGGAGGCCCTGCTGCGCGAGGGGTGGCTCAGCAAGATCTGCCGCGGCTGGTACCTGTTCCATGCGCCCGGCGGGGAACCGGGGGACTCGGTTGCCTGGTACGGCAGCATCTACGCCTTTGTTCGCGCCTACATGGCGGAGCGCTTCGGCGACGGCTGGTGCCTCTCCGCAGAGGGCTCGCTCGCGATGCATTCCGGGAGCACGAGTGTGCCCCGGCAGCTGGTGGCCATTGCCAGCGGGGGTGGCTCCATGAGCTTGAGCCTGCCTCACGCGACCTCCCTCCTGGTGTACCCAGATCCGAAGCGTCTTCCGACGGATGTGGACGTGGTGGACGGTGTCCGGGTGATGAAGTTGCCCGAGGCCCTGCTCCGCGTCGCGCCCGCATTCTTTCGAACTCGAGGTGCCGATGCAGCGATCGCAATGCGGATGCTCTCGGCCCCGCTGGACGTGGCCCGGACGGCACTTGAGAGCGGCCCGATTGACGCGATCGGGCGACTTGTTGGGGCCTGGCGGGCGGTGGGTGACGACAGTGCCGCCGATTCCGTGGGTGCGGCAGTTGTGTCTGCGGGGCACTCGTTCGTTGAGACGAACCCCTTTGAGAGTGCGCCTCCACAACTGAGTGGGCGGCCCGTTTCGGCCTACGCCGGGCGGGTCGCCGACCTTTGGGCTCGCATGCGGGAGGTGGTCGCGGGCGAGTGGCCCGAGGTCCTCGAGCGCCCCAGCGTCGAGAAGTACCTGGGACAGGTGGATGAGCGGTCG
>JAJDAI010000838.1 GCA_029261955.1 Deltaproteobacteria bacterium
GAGTCCGGATCGACCCAGCTTCTAGCCAGGCTGCGGGGCGGCTTTTGATGCTCCTCGCAGAATTGGGGACCCCATGCGAACCAGACTCAAACGCACCCTGCTCGCTCTCGTCTTCGTGGCTGGCTGCAGCCCTGACGCTGAACCTGACCCGGCTCCTCCCGGTGGGGGCTCGTCCCCTGGCGAGGAGAGCGACGTTGACGAAGACACGCCACTGCCGGAGGCGGGTGTTCGACTCGCGGAGCCCGGGAGCCAGGCGCCATATCACCGGAGTGACTCCGACGACGACGATGCCCCGGCGGACCCAACCGATGACGATGACTCTGGCGATCCGTCGGATGACGAGTCCGAGCCGGTAGATGACGACGACGATTCGAGCGAAGAGCCGGAGGCCCCGCCAGCCGACCCTTGTTCTGATGACGACGACTCGGCCGATGACGATGACTCGGCCGATGACGACGACTCCGGCGCGGCGTCCCCCTGCGGAATCGAGGACTTCGAAATCAGCCAGGTGATCGACACCATGGCCTCCTCATTCGAGTGGGCGTTTTGGGGAGAGGTACGCAACACGTGTCCAGACGCCATCGTTTTCACCACAGCCACAGGCTGTTTGTTCGACGACTGGACCCACAGCTCACTGAACTGGTCATCGGTGGTCTACTCGGTGACCTGCCCGAATCCTGTGGGGAGCTTTCACATTTGCCCGGGCGAGACGCTCCAGCAGGTGTGGGTGATCTCCCCCCCGAGCGCCAGTTCGTGGCTCTGGGAGATCGGTTTCGTGGGGGGACAGACAAGCTCTCTTACGTACATGACCCCGATCTAGAGGGCAGCTGGGGCCTTCGTCGGCTCTGCTTGAGCCCATGACTCCAGGGTCACCGCCATGCCACCGCTGCGCTCCGCAGGGCATGGGTAGGCAACGGCCTTGGCTGAGACCATTGGGTGTCAGGGCGAGCGTCTTGACGCGAGGCCCTGGCGCACAACACGTCCCGGATAAACGCTGCGGCCGGTGCTCGGGACAGCAGCCGCGCCGCGGCTGCACAGGTGGCTTCGAAGTCGCCGTGGCCGAGGTCAGAAGAGGCCGTGGCGTTTATCCAGTGTTAGGTGCGGTGCCACCCGGGCAACCAGTGGGAGGGGGCCAAGGACGGCCCCCGGACAACGAGCTTCTCCGCTGTGGACCACGCGCCCGGTCGCGAGCAACGGCAAAGTCTGTGTCCAAGAAGCCGGGGGGCAGTTCACGGGGCCGGATGGGCAGGCTCCGGGCCTACGAGCCGTCCAGGTTGGGAGAGAGTGGGGGACTGAGAGGGACGCGGATGCACCCGAGATAGCTGCCGTCGCCCGTGGTGACGAGCCGATACGATCTCCTGCCGAGTACGAGGCAGTAGTGGAGAGTCTGGCTCTCGGCGGAGAGGGCAGAGAGTCTTTCAACAAGTTCCGTCAGACCGGCAATCGGCCCTGACCGAGCACGGCTACTCTCGGCCCGAATCCTGAGTGTGGGCAGGACATTCGAGACCGCTGCGGTGTGGAGTGTGATCTCTACCCGTTCGGCTGCCTTGAGCTCCGCCGCAAGCTGGTTGACGACGAGCGACTGATCAGCGTGCCGCATGAGCAGTTCGAGAACCCGGGCTCTCCTAGTGTCCACGGGTGCCCTCCAACCCGTAGCTTCGCACGACGGTCGCCTCAAGGGTCTCTAGTGGGTGTAGCGAAGTCAACTCACGGTGCGGCAGGTACAGGCTTGTGCGCGGGCTCAGTCTTCGATCTCATCGCGGACGAGCCTAGGGGGGGCAGTCCTTGTCGAATGCCACACCCGGGCGGGAGGTCCCGCACAGTGCGCTACTGCAAGGAAGTCGAGACGCCCTGACGCGTCCTCTCTCGTCGTCACGCTGAAGACGCAGTCAATCCGGGGATACCGCGCGACCCAATCCGACCACGGGGAAACGCCGAGTTCGCGGAGCTTCTCCCCACATGGGGCGGCCACCTGAGTCCAGAAGGAGTCGGCTCGAGTAGGAGCAGGACATGGCGAGACAGACACGAAGGTACCGTCCCTAGAGAAGTGGAGAAGCTCAGCATCGCGGATTGCAGCAGTGATTCGACCGAGGGTGCGCGCGTCGTGCCCATAGGGCAGCAGATTGGGGACGGCGATCGCTGCGACAACCGCGGACACTGAAGCTACTCCGCAGATCCATAGACAGCGGGACCGAACCGATGCAGCCATCTACTCGCCTCCAGCGAAGGTGCGCGCTCCGCCACGAGTCACGTACCCAGCAATTTTATGCTACCGGCCGCCGACGATCGCAGCCCCCGGCATCCCCAGGTCGGTCGTCACCCAGCACTGCCCGAGAGCCGGTTGCCAGGGCCTGAACTGCCCCGGGTTTTTCGGCGGCCTGGTTGCTTGTGAACTGGTCCGCAAGGCCCGGGCAAAGTCAGTGTGGAGTTGCCCCGACCTCGCGGACACCTGGACGGTTGACGTAACGAACAGGGCAGAGGCAGCCGACCCCCAACCGGCGGGCGTGGTCGTGCCCCAACGCGTCTGCTCTGCGTTGCACGTAGCCGCGGTTGCCGGTGGGTTCCTGCGGCCAGGCTCGTCTCGCTCGAGCCCCCTATGGGGATAAAGCGGCCCAGGCTCGGGCGAGGCGAGAGTTCCGGAGGCTCAGCCTGCCCTGCGCTGGCCTGGAACGACTCAGCGCGGGCGGCCATTCTGCCAGAACCAGAGAAGTTCCAGCGCGACCCGCGGAGCGGCTATGTGCAACGGCGGTGAGGCGGCGCTGAGGCCGCTGGTAGGATGCCCCGTTGTTCCTCCTACCCCCCTTGCTTGAGATGGACCTCTAGCCGAATGCGGACTGGGCCGCACAATCACCTGTTCCTCAGCCTTGCGGCGTGCTTGCTCTCTGGCTGCATCCACGGTCTCCCGGTGGAGATGCTGGAACATGCAGGCAAGCGTTCCCTCAGCTACGACGACGCGCATCCGACCATGCAGGGAGATGCGACTCTCGAACTCGACGTTCGGGTGTATGCGGTACAGGGACAGAACTGGGACGAGCTACGGGATTCCATGGACGCCCTGGGCCCCAAGGCCAACGCGGGCAGAAGGACTCATCCTGCGGCGTCGTCAGGCAAGTACAAGGTGACGGACAGGTGCGAGGTCTCCGACGGCCGGGCGCGGCTTGTCGTCTCAGAC
>JAJDAI010000839.1 GCA_029261955.1 Deltaproteobacteria bacterium
CCTGCCGGGCCGTTGATCCACCACTCGGTGTGGTCCGCGCGGACGTACTCCAAGCGGCGAGCGCAGCGGCCGTCGAGGTCCAGGTTGCGCGGCTCCAGACAGGGGCCTTCCGTGGGGTCGACCGCCTCCGCGAGGCGCAGGGCGCCAGCTCGGCCCCAGGCTTGGAATCGCAGCGTCGCCGTCCAACGATCGCGCGCCGTGGAGGGCTCGAGGAACACCCCGTCCGCGTCGAAGGAGGCCCTCAGCCCCTGCGCGCGGTTGACGGCCGCGAGGCCTGCGGCTCCGACTCGAAACCGGTACTCGGACCGCTCGATCCCCGAGCGGACCGATGCCAACCACCTCTCGGGCGCGGCCTCGGAGGGGTCGAGCGCCAACCGGACCGTTGATCCATCGGGGGGCAGCGGAACTGCGAGCTCGCCCAACCCGTCCTGTCCTGCGGACTGGCAGCCCAGGAGCAGCGCCAGGCCCAGCATCGGCAGGGCCCGCCCGCGGCGCCTTCGACGACGCCCAACCGCTGCAACGACCGTCAACATCCCCAACATCCACCCTGCCCTGGTCGGCATCGCCCCCCCCGTTCCGTCGCAGAAGCAGCCGGCCTGGGCCCGGCAGGACGGCTCGTCCCAGTCGGTCAAGCCGTCGCAGTCGTTGTCGATCCCGTCGTTGCAGACCCCGGCGCTGAGCTCGCTCCCTTCGGGGCTCGCTCCTGCGTCGTCGCCCTGGCAGTCGCCACCGCAGCCGAGCCAACCGTCACCGTCACCGTCGAGCTCGTCGGCCGGGACCTCACCGTCGCAGTCGTTGTCGATCCCGTCGCAAAGCTCGAGCCGACCGTCGGCCCGGACCGGGTCCTGATCGTCGCAGTCCGCGCAGGCTGGGCTGCCGTCTCCGTCCTCATCCTGCTCGTCCGGGGCGAAGCCATCGCAGTCGGTGTCCACCCCGTCGCAGACCTCCTCGCTCTGCGGGTTCACGGCCGGGTTCTGATCGTCGCAGTCCTCGCACTCCCGAGAGCCGTCGCCATCGGTGTCCGCCTCGATCAGGTTGCCGTTGCAGTTGTTGTCGAGGCCGTCGCAGAGCTCGTCGGCGTTGGGGTAGGTGTCCGGCTCCTGGTCGTCGCAGTCCCCGCCGACGTCGCTGTAGCCCTCGGCCTCGCAGTCGCCACCGGGGAGCACCACCTGGACCTGGCCGTGGCCATCGCCATCGAGGTCCTGGAAGCAGGACACGGCGTCCGATCCGTCGCAATCCTGGTCGATGCCGTCGTCAGGAACATCGAGGGCGATGGCGTGGATGGCCGCGTCGAGGTCGGCGCAGTCGCTCACATCGGGGTCGCCGTCGCCATCCCAGTCCGCGTCGCCGGCGTGGAGCAGGACCCGCCCCTCCTCGGCCTCCCCGTCCTCCCAGCGTGAGGCCCCGATGACGAACTCGGCGACGCCGTCGCCATCGACGTCCCCCGCCGCGGCCACGGGCAGGCCGAACCAGCTCTGCTCCTGGCCGGTGCGATCCGCGACGGGCACCGGCCCCTCGGGCGAGCCCAGGTAGAGCCAGGCCCTGCCCCGTCGACCGGACAGCGCGCGGTGGCCCCCGATCACGATGTCCGCCAGCCCGTCGAGGTTCACGTCGCCCGCTGTGCTGACGGAGATGCCGAACTGAGCCATCGCGATGTCCGACTCGACGCTCCAGAGCTGGCCTCCAGGCCCCGCCGGTGAGCCAGCGACGAGCCAGGCGCGCCCCTCATTCTCCTCCGAGCGGTCCCAGCCGCTGGCTCCAAAGAGGAGGTCGTCGAAGCCGTCTCCGTCCACATCCCCCGCCCCCGCGACCGAGCCCCCGAGGCGGGACGTCGCACGCTCCGAGTCGAAGAACCAGACCGGCGAGGCCTCCAGGCCAGCAGCCGAGCCCAGAAAGACCAGGACCCGCCCCTCCTCGCTCTCCCCAGCGCTGGTCCACGGTGCCCCCGCGACCACGTCGGCAAAGCCGTCGCTGTTCAGGTCCCCCGCAGAGGAGACGGAGAAGCCCAGCCGGCCCAGGGAGTCGTCCGTGTAGACGAGGTCGGCCTCCTCGCCGAGTCCGTCGGGGCCACCGCGGAAGAGGTGCATCCGCCCTTGATCGTCCGCATCTCCGTCCCATTGGGGCTCACCGACCACGACGTCGTCGTAGCCGTCCCCGTCGACGTCGCCGGCCGACGCCGCCGAGCGCCCGAAGGCCGCGCCCGCCTGCTCGCCGGCCACCTGCCACGCGGCTTCACCCTCGAGGCCGGCGGCGGAACCGAGGAAGAGCAGGGCACGCCCGACATCGCCCGATCCGTCATTCCAGCCCCGCTGGGCGACCAGGACGTCGTCGAAGCCGTCCCCGTTGACATCGCCCGCCCCCGTCGCCAGGGCCTGCTCGGTCAACGAGGTGCCGAGCTCCGCTCCCGCCAGGGACCAGGGCGCGTCGTCACCGAGCCCGGCGGGCGAGCCCATGTAGAGCAAGAAGGCCCCGTCGGGCTGAGTCAGGCCGTCCTGGCCGGGGCTGGTCACGAGGAGATCGTCGAAGCCGTCGCCGTTGACGTCGCCCGCGGACGCCACCCAGCGACCGAACAGGGCGCCGGGCTGGTCGCCAGACAGCGTCCAGGACGGCGCAGCCAGGTCGGCGAGGGCTAGGGAGCCAGCCACCTCGAGCTGCTGCGAGCAGGCCGGCATCGAGGCCAGGAGCGCGGCCACCAGGAGCGACGAGGCTCGCCTCGGAGACCAGGGCCTGGCCTGGACGGCCGACGAGGGGCGGGAGGCGCGCACCTCGGGGAGCGGCGCATCGGAGGGGGTGGGCTGGGGCATGGCTGCTCGGAGTTCCCTGGTTGAGCGGCTCACAGGCCCGGCCCTCCAACGACCAGGTAGGCGGCGCCTGCGTTCGAGCCTCCCGCGTCATCGCCGGTGGCGCCGATGACCAGGTCGTCGTAGCCGTCGTTGTCGATGTGCCCCCCGCGGGCGGCGGACACCCCCGCGAAGTCGTCCGCCCCCTCGCCGAACAGCCTCGCGTCGGCGTCTCTGAGTTCCATGTCGTCGTCAACCGGCCCCAGGACCAGGTAGACGGTGCCTGACCTCGAGCCCCCGTTGTCGCTGTTGGGCGCGGCGATGAGGAGGTCGTCGTAGCCGTCGGCGTTGACGTCCCCCGCGGCGTCGACCTGCTGGCCGGCGGTGTCCCCCCCCATCACCCCCGTGAGCTTCGCGTCCGCGCTCGAGAGGTTGAAGTAGCCGCTTGCCGGGCCGAGGATCAGGTAGGCCGCGCCGGCTCCGGGTGCCCCCTCGTCGTTGGAGTGCGCCCCGACGATGAGGTCGTCGTAGCCGTCGGCGTTGACGTCGCCGGCTCCGGCCACCGAGTAGCCGGCGCGATCGTGGTCCGCCTCCCCCACGAAGGTCAGCTCCGCGTCCGAGAGGTCCACGGTGCCCGTGACCGGCCCGAACAGGACGTAGACCGCCCCGGAGTCGGTGCCTCCCAGGTTGGAGGAGGGTGCCCCCACGACGAGATCATCCACGCCATCCCCGTTGAAGTCGCCCGCTCCCGCGACCGCCCAGCCAGCCTGGTCCCCGCCACTCTCCCCGACGAACTTCGCGTCGGCGTCGGCGAGGTCGATCTGGCCGCTGATCGGCCCCAGCATGAGGTAGGCGGCACCCGCGGAGGCTCCGCCCTGACTGTTGCCCGGGGCGCCGACGAGGATGTCCGCGAAGCCGTCGTCGTTCACATCCCCCGCGGCCGAGACCCAGGCGCCGGCGTGGTCCCCGTTCACCTCCCCGACGAGTTTTGCGTCGGCATCCTCGAGGCCCACGTCGTCGCTGACCGGCCCGAGAAACAGGTAGGCCGCGCCGACGTCCTGGTACCCCCGTCCCCAGGCCCCCACCAGGATGTCGTCGTAGCCGTCGTCGTTGACGTCCCCTGCACCGGCCACGGACTTGCCAGCGAAGTCGCCCGCGCCCTCCCCGATGAGCCGGGCGTCGGCGTCGGCCAGGTTGGAGTCTTCGAGCCCCGGCCCGAGGATCAGGTAGGTCGCGCCGGCCTCGGCGCTGCCCGCGCTGCTCAGGGGCGAGCCCACCAGGATGTCGTCGTATCCGTCGTTGTTGATGTCCCCCGCGATCCTCACCGAACGGCCGGCGGCGTTCCCACTCGACTCGCCGGTCAGCTTCGCCTCGGCGTCCTCGAGGCGAACCACGCCGACGGGGCCGCCGCAGCTCCCTGGAGATCCGTCGCAGTCGTTGTCCAGCCCATCGCCGCAGGTCTCGGTGGTGATCCCCGGGTTCGCGGCGGCCGCGCCGTCGTCGCAGTCGGTGTCGTCCCCGACGTAGCCGGTGGGCGGGTCGCAGCGACTCCACTCCCAATCGTGGTTGCCGAAGCCATCCCCGTCTATGTCGCGATACCAGCTGGACTCGGTGTCCTCGTCGGCGCTGGCGTCGTCGTTGTCGGCCTCACCGTCGCAGTCTTCGTCCCGATTCGCGTCGTCGCAGACCTCCGTCGCGTCGGGGTTCATGTCCGCCCGGGAGTCGTCGCAGTCCTCGTTGTTGGGGACCAGACCGTCCGGGGGAGCAGCGCAGCTCGCGACCACCGGCGCCGACCAGGGATCGCCGAATCCGTCCCCGTCCTCGTCCTCGAAGAAGTCGCCCTCCTCGTCCACATCGCCGTCGCAGTCGTTGTCGAGACCGTCGCAGAGTTCCCGCTGCTCCGGGTTCGCCAGGGCTTCGCCATCGTCGCACTCCGCGCAGCCGATGAACCCGTCCTCGTCGCCGTCCTCCTCGACTTCGGGCAGGGCACCGTCGCAGTCGTCATCGACGCCGTTGCAGGCTTCGAGGGCGCCCGGATGGATGGTCGCGTCGGCGTCGTCGCAGTCGGTCTGCTCAGCGCCGAAGACCTCACTCGCAGCGCAAGCCAGCACCGGGGTGCCAAAGGCACCGTCGCCGTCCTCGTCCGCGAAGTGGGGATCGCCGTCGACCGGGTCTTCGTCGACATCCCCGTCGCAGTCGTCGTCGACGTCGTTGCACAGCTCGTCGGCGCGCGGATGCACGTCGGGGTCCTGGTCGTCGCAATCGATGGCGGAGCCGTAGCCGTCCGAGTCGGCGTCGGCCGAAGCGAGGTCTCCGTCAAGTTGCCCGTCACAGGACACCAGCACCGCGCCGCACACGGCGGCGAGGAGAATCAACAGGGGGTGTCGCATTCGTTGCGTCGCTCCGCGGGGACCGTCGTCGGCTCGCCCTGGTCGGTGACGCCGCAGAGCGCCAACGCTCGACATCGACATCGAGGTCAGACCCGCAGGCGTCGCTTCCCCACCGCCTCCCCCACCCCCTCCGGGGACGAGAGGCACGCCCGCGCTTGACGAGTGTCATGGATGCCGGGCGTCGCCACAAGGCCGTTTCGCGGCTTCGTCGGCGCGTCGTCGCGCGCTGGAGCATCGACACGAGCTGACTGGCGGGGCCGCCCGGCCGCGCCCCCCGCCCGGGGAAGGGCGTCTCACGCATGAGCACCGGAGTGTGGCCCCCTCGGAGATCTCGCCTCCCCCTGGGCGCTCACTCCACCCGGCCGCCCTCTCCCAGGCGCAGGGTCTTGCCCCGCCACTCCACCGTCTTCACGAAGGGCGCGCGCGCCCAGGTGGCGATGAGCACGGCGTC
>JAJDAI010000840.1 GCA_029261955.1 Deltaproteobacteria bacterium
CGGGGAGCGCTACTGGACCCGCATGCCGCTCGGCGAGCAGGTCGGCGTCGTGCGGGACGAGGTCGGCCAGACGCTCTGGATGGGCCAGGTGCCCGACGGGGGCCCCTGGAGCCTCTTCGATGTCGGCGAGCCCTACCTCAGCTGGGCCAGCTGGGACGAACAAGGCAGGCCCCGGGAGCTTCTGCTGGGCAACGGGGTGACCCAGGTCTTCGACTTCGACGACACGACCCAGGACCTGGGTGCCCTGGCGCGCACGGCCGTGAGCTCTCCAGTGGACGGGCTCCTGCTCGACCGCACCTACTGGTGGGACGGTGGCGGCAACCTCCAGCGCTGGCAGGAGAAGGCGACGGCCTTCGCCGACGCTGAGGACTTCGTCTGCAGCTACGACGGCGTGGGCAGCCTGCTCGGCTGCGAGAACCCCTTCGGGACGAAGGAGTCCTTCGAGTACCGCTACGACGCGTCGGGCAACCTCCTCTACGAGCGGGCCGAGTTCGTGGGCCACGCCCGCGAAGCCTGGCAGTACACGGCCAGCGGCGGCGGGCTCGCGTCGCTGGGCGGCTACGAGGCGCCGCTGAACGCACCGGTCGCGCGGGTGGAGATCGGCATCAACGGTCCGGCGGACCGGGCATCCAGCCTCACCTACGACCACCGCGGCCAGCTGGTCGGCCTCAGCCACCACGACGGCAGCCAGATCCACGGCAGCGGAGTTGTTGCCCAGGAGGGGCTGGCGAACGGCGCCGGCATGCCCTGGGCTGCGCTGGCCGACCGGCAGCTCGAGTGGGACGGGAGCGGACGGCTTCGCGCCGTGCGGGTGAGCACCGGCGCAGCCTACGAGGACCACAGCTCCTTCGGCTACGGCCCGGGGGGCATCCGGAGCTGGGAGCAGGTCCTGGGGGCTGAGGGCACCACGAGCGTGATGAGGATGGGCGGCGTCGCGGACCTCACCGAGGGAGCGGACGGGCTCGTGCTCACGAGCCACTACTCGGTGGCGGGCCGCCGGATCGCCCAGCGCTCAGCGGACGTGGCTCTGGTGAACGGCGAGGCCGTTGCTGATGAGGTTGGCGCGCTGCGCTTCTTCGCAGGCGACCACCTGGGCAGCACGACCCTCGTCTTGGACTCCGCCGGCGCGCTGCACAGCGGCGCGCGCTACGAGCCCTTCGGACGGATCCGGGAGGAGTTCGGCGGAGGGGGCCTCGGAGACGACTACGAGTTCGCGGCCACCGACCGGCTCTTCAACGGGAAGCTCCGCCAGCGCGAGGCCTTCGGCCTGGCCGGCAGCGGCTTCGAGCTCGAGGGCTACGACTACGGAGCCCGGATCTACCTGCCCGAGTACGGGAGGTGGGCGTCGGCGGACTCAATCACGCCGGACATCGTGTGGGAGGCGAACCCCTATGCGTATGTGCGGAACAACCCGCTGAAGTATCGGGATCCGAGTGGGCATGCCACAGAGTCTGGACTCGAAATCCTTCTCGACGCGCGAGGCGAGGGGTTCATCAAGGCCAACACCCAGTGCATGAAGAGCTGGTGGTGCGGCCCGGTCTTCGCGGCACCAGCCGGAGTGGCCCTCGGCATGGCCAGTTTGCCCCTCGCCCCCGCAGCACTGGGCTTCGGACTCAAGACCAGCGCGACGCTCGGCACGGGCTGGACCGCCTTGATGATGGGCGCTCCCTACTCGAGTGTCGCCTATCTCGAGATGACGGCCTCCGCTGCAGCAGGCAGAGTCGCCATCGCCGGTTTCGGGCTCTACGCGGGTGCCCGCACTTCGCTGAGTGCGAACGTTGTCCGCCGCTTCGGAGTTGCCCTTGAATGGACGCAGAGAGCGCGAGCAGCGAGCGTCGTCGCACCGGCCAAGCGACCGGGATCCGTCACCATCATCGGTCGATGGCCGGCCTACGAACGCCTCTCGGACCTCCTCGGCGCAAGGCGCTATCACGTACCGATGACAGCATGGGACGCCATGAATGACGTGTCTCGGTGGGCGGCAAACCGCCGGTTCCTCGACCGCGGGATCGCCCGCAACAGCACCTTCCGACTCGCTTCGTCCCTCAGGGAGGCCGTCAACGGCTCGTACTTCCGTCGGGAGGTGGAGTACCTGATGGCCCGGGGCTACCGTCTTGACTGGAGTGGCTCCAAGTTCCTGCCCCCGAAGACACCGTGACCGAACCGACGACACCCGCCCAGATGCTTCACTCCGCTGGCTTCGAGCCCTGCGCTCAGGCCACAGGCAGCGGCTTTGGCGATCGGCTGGACTCCTGGCGTCTCGGGCCGCTGCGGGTCGCCGTTCGGAGCGACCGTGGCGTCCAGACCGTCGAGGCAGCGCTCGAGCCGCGCAGCGAGAGCTGGTACCCGCTCGCCGACTGGCTCCAGGCGACTCGCTCTGCGCCTCGGAACTCTGAGAGCGCGGATGACCCCACCAGCGAACTCCGGTCGTTTCTCGATCAACTCGAGACGGTCCAGGCATCCGCGCGGGGTTGGCGCAGGGTCCGCCTGTTCTTCCGACTCGAAGGTGCGGCGACTCGCCGTGAGAGAAGCCTCCTGGGAGGAGCGCAGTCCGGCAAGGGGTCCTGAACTCGATGTTGAGTCCTGGGACCGGGTGGCCCTCCTCTGGGAGGCAGACCCTGGCTTCGTGGGTGGCGGCTGACGAGCGGCGGAGCGAGGGAGTTTGTGCTACCGAATGGGCCGATTCCGCTCGACTCCAGCGTGCGATTGGTAGGACCGTGATGGGACAACACCAGGGCCTCCAGCCCTCAGAGACGAAGCTGACGGGACGGTGGCTGGTCGAGGACGCGAAGGTTGGGCCTGACCCGGTGTGCGAGCGCGTGCAGCACCTCAGGTCTGAAGTGCTGGAGCGTATCGCCGTCAGTCCCGAGTTCGGTGCGTGGCAGACGCTCTACCGCGATCGCGCGGACGGACGGCTCTGGGAGTGCACGTATCCACAGGGCGAGTTGCACGGCGGCGGCCCACCGCAACTCGCTGTGATTCACCCCGAGGAAGCCGCAGCAAGGTACGGCAATCTGGACCCCGGTCCAGTCCGTCCCGCTTCCTGATGATTGACGCGGGGGGCCCAGAGTCAGGACTCGCCATTTGACACTTCGAGACCCGGAAAGCACGCCTGTGCCCGACGCCCTCCTCCGGAGAACCTCGTGCTTGATGAGGCCCCGATAGTGCCGGTCGTGTGGCCCGTGAGGGGGGACCTCGTGTTGAGTGCGGCGCTCACACGACCTCGGCGGCGGGTGTGCACCCGGTCGGCAGCAGGGTGGCCATGGCGTTGTCCCAGCGCGACGGTTTGGCCAGCGCGGGCAGGCTGAGAACGGCTTGACCGCCCGAGGTCTTCCGGCGCGCTCCGTAGCGCTTCATCCGCGTGGAGACCAGGGGCTTGCAGGTGGCCTCGACGTCGCCGCTGCCGATGGGCAGCCCCTGGTCACGGAGTCGCTTGTAGCGCGTCCGGTTGGGGTTCCGGTCGACGTGGGGGGGCCGGGCCGAAAGCAAATCCCCTTCAAGCAAGACACGCGAACCGAAGTGGACGCAAGGAGATGAGATGACGACCTACGAGCAAGCCCGCTATCGCATCGGTTGGGGCCTCGGACCTTGCGGGTGGGTCGAGGGGGCCGGTGACCGAGGCCTGATCGCAGCGTTCGAGCGAAGCTGGCAGGCGCTGGTCCCCCTGCTGGACAATCTGGAGGTCGTCCAGAAGGCCCTCTCGACGCACGCCGCCCTCGACATCCGGACCATCCGGCAGACGAAGCGGCGCCCCGGGAAGGGACTGGAGGCCTACAACGAACGAGGGGCCAACGCGGAGCAACTCGGCTGCTACGTCTTCGACGAGGCCTTCAGTGACAGCCCCCCCCCCGACGGCGCTTGCGAACCTCCATTGGAGCCGGACGGGCAGGTTCTCGTCGATCCCGCTGGCGCCCTACGGCGACCGGCCCGTCGGGCGCTTTGTCATGATCGCGATCGAGGAAGCAAGACTTCCAGGCCGCGACGAGGAGGCGCTCTTCGACCGCGCGATCGAACTCCTGCTTGGAGGGATGGGCGCGTGGCGGGGCGGCTTGCTCAGAAACCGGCCGTCGAGTTGGAACGGAAGGGCGGACCTGGGCTGGATGTACCGGGAGCTCCCCCAGTCGATCCCCAAAGGAAGCCTCGAGGGCTGGACGGGGCCCCAGGACGTACCACTGCAGGTCTCGCTTGAGGCCTAGACTCAGCGGCCCGGTTGCCAGCCTGTGGGCGACGCCAGATACCGCTGCCGGGCCCGCTCAACCGTGAGCCCTGGGCCGGTCGAAGGAGTGAGTAGCCATGGCCTCATCGTTCGACTTCGCCGCTGAGTTCGGCGGCCAGGACGCCGCCCAAAGCGTGCTCCCTCATTTCCAGGCCCTCAAACAGGCTGCAAAGGAGGCATCGCTCGAAGGGTTTCCCTTCCCGAACCTCACCTTCATCTTGCGGGTCGATGGCGAGGTGCACGCCCATGGGATTCCAGGACTGTCGAACATCGACGTCGCCAGAAAGGCGGACTACGTGTCCGTCGACATCGGGGTGACGATCGAGGACCGGGACGCACTGAGATCCGATCCGGCGGAGGGGGTCATCAGTGAGGCCATCCTCGCCACCATTCCGTTCCTTGTGGACCACGGCGACAAACGCCTCGAGCACATCGACGAGGACGCGATGGCTGCCTCGCTCGAGGCGCTGACTGAGCGCTACCTCCACCACTTGGCACATCCCAGCGGTCGAGACCTTCGAGCAGGGCTCGTGTGAGCGAGCGGGTCTGGGCGCCATCGACCCACGGCCCGGCCAGCCGTCGCTCCTTGAGACCTGGGCCGCGGGGCCGCCAGTCGCGCCTGCCCGGGCGGCCCCGACGGCCAGTCGCGCGGTGGAGGCTCTCCCTCGACAGAACTCCCGAGGTTCGCGTGACTCTTGAGCTGCCGGCGGAATACCTCGGCAGACCGTCGCGCGTGGAGGCCGCGTACGGCATGCCTGGCGGTGGCAGCGAACGCACCGCAACCGGTAAGGTCCCGGTCATCGTGAAGAAGGTCGATGGAAAGGCGAAGTAGTGGCAGACATACCTCCGAGCGATACTCAGATGACGCTCACCGTCAGCGATCCCTGGGAGTTCATGCAGTGGAACGGCGGGAGCCTGGTCGCCTGCCGCTTGGTGGAGGGAGACTCCAAAGACCTGCTTCTGCGAGCCCATGTCCCCGTTGAGGCGTGGGGGACCACCTCGTCCTGGCTCCTCGCGGTAGCCAGGCACTCGGATCGACCCCTCGGAGTGCTGAGCGGTGGCGGACGGATAGCCGTCGGCGGGTACCTGCTCCCAGAAAGCGAGCAGTGGACGTTGGCCAGCGCACGAGCACATCGCCATCGCGGAAACGGGTTCCTCGGATCGCTCGAAGTCGATTGAGGGCAATCCTCCTCTACCGGCGTGAGCGAGGTGGTCGCTGGGGCGGGCCGCGCCAGCGAGCACCTCGCCCTCGCGGCGAACACAGCGGGCTGAAGCCCGAGGGTGGCGATACGATCGACAGCCGGGGCGCAGACCACCCTCCGAGGAGGCAGAACCACATGCCAAGCACAGCCCTGGACCCCAGCTCCACTGGCCCGGCCTCTCCCCTTTTCGGCATCTGCGGACTCGAGCTCGTCGAGAAGGCCCCCGATCGGCTCATCCTCCAGAACAACCACGTCCGCGTTGCCTTCCTCTGGGACAGAACGCGCTCATTCGAGCTCCGGGTCACGATCCGGGCGCTGTCTCCAGAGGCCGGCGCACCGACCCCAGAACTCGACCTGAGCCTTCTCCTTCGAGCACGGGGAGCTGACAAGGCCGACCAGCTCTTCGGCGTCCAGGCTTGCGACCAGGAGAGCCTCGATCGCCTCTGTGACCGCATGGCCCGCGCCCTCGTCACGCACGGCAAGGACGTGCTGGGGGGCGACCGAGCGGCGTTCGCGGAGCTCGCCGCCTTCCGCCAGCAGGAAGCCCTGGCCGCCGATGAAGGGGCCAAGCTCCAACACGCCCGCGAGGATGCTCAAGCGGCCTGGGAGGCCGGCGACCTCCAGGGGGTCATCGACTCGCTCGAGCCGTGGGCGGCCGAGCTGAGTCCCAGCGAGACGAAGCGCATCGACATCGCCCGTCGACGGACCTCCTCCCCGGACGGTCGCGGCTAGCTCTGCTGAGCGCTGCGGACTCAGCACCGGCCGGGCCGGGCCTGAGCATGCCGCCGATCCCTCAAGATCATCGTGGATGGCAGAATCCCCCCTGAAGCACTGGAGGTCGTCCGTTGACAGACTCCATCGAACTGCTCCGAGAACTCCGCGGCTGCCTGAGTGCCCCTGCCTCCCTCAAGTCTGGGGAGTACCTCGCCAACCGGGTCGGGTCTGTGGTCCGCAACGCGATGAGCCGTGGGGAACGCTCGGCCGTCGTCGATGTCATGCGCTCCTGGCTGCGGCAGGGCGGGGCGCCGGAATCCGACCTGGCCATCACGGTCGCGCACGACGAGCAACTCTCGGAGCTGCGACCAGACCTGCAGTCCCTTCGCGAAGACATCGTTCGCGGCGCGGTCCTCAAGCCCTACTACCTGCGGTGGGTCGACGAGGCTCTTGCGGCGCTCGACTCCGAGGACGAGGGCCACTGAACCGCTGGTTCGGGCTGTCATGGGATCGAGTCCGCCAAGCGGAGAGTGTGGGTCCTCGGAGTCGGAGTCGCACTCACCTCGCCTGCGACCTGCACGGCCGAGCGAACCGCCCGCTCGCACGGGAACCGTGAGCCCCTCCCTCCCCTGCCGAAACACCGCCACCCTCGCCCTCCCCCCAACCTGCCATCATGCGCCCCTCACGCGGAGTTCCGATGCGCATCCACTTCCTCGCCCTGCTGCTGCTGATCCTCGCCGGCTGCCCCTCCAACGACGACGGCCCTTCCGGGGCCGACGACGACGACGCGACAGCGGACGATGACGACGCGACAGCGGACGACGACGACGCAACAGCAGACGATGACGACGCAACAGCAGACGACGACGACGCGACAGCGGACGACGACGACGCGACAGCGGATGACGACGACGCGACAGCGGACGACGACGACTCCGCCGCCAACACCCCCCCAGAAGCCCACGCGGGCCCCGACGCGACCTACGGCAAGAACGACGCGATCGCGCTGGACGGCACCGGCAGCTCCGACGCCGACGGCGACCCGCTGACCGCCGCCTGGACCCAGACCGCCGGCGCCGACACGGCCACCTTCGTCGACACCGCAGTCGCCCCAACGATCACCGACCTCTGCACCGGCGGCCTCTACACCTTCGAGCTCGTCGTGCACGACGGCACCGAACCCAGCCCGGCTGACAGCGTCGACATCACCCTCAGCAACGAGGACCCCATCGCGTATGCCGGCGAGGACCAGCTCGTCTCCGAGGACAGCCTCGTCGTGCTCGACGGCTCCGGCAGCGACGACCCCGACGCCTGCGACGACCTCAGCTACGCCTGGACCCAGACCGCCGGCACCACCGTCACGCTCTCCGACGACACCGCCGCCCAGCTCACCTTCGACGCCCCGGCAGTCACGGGCGCCCTCAGCTTCGAGCTCGTCGTCTCCGACGGCGAGGCCAGCTCCGCCGTCGACGCCGTCACCATCAACGTCGACTCCAACGTCCCGCCCAACACCGACGCGGGCGACGACGCCAGCTTCGGCAAGGAGGAGCAGGTCACGCTCGACGGCAACGACACCTTCGACGCCGACGGCGACGCGCTCACCACCCTGTGGACCCAGACCGCCGGCACCACCGTCACCCTGAGCGACGCCTCTGTGCTCCAGCCCATCTACACCTCAGGCTGCGAGTCCGGCGTCTGGACCTTCGAGCTGGAGGCCGACGACGGCACCGCCTCCACGACCGACTCGGTGGACATCACCATCACCAACCGGATCCCCCAGGCGGACGCGGGCGGCAGCCACGGCGTCGCGGCCGGCGCGTTTGTGACCCTGGACGCCAGCGGCAGCTCCGACGGGGACGTCTGCGACTCCATCGTCTCCTACGCCTGGACGCAGACCGCGGGCGGGACCGTCACCCTCTCGGACACCACGGCGGAGACCCCGACCTTCACCGCCCCGCTGGCCGACGACGTGCTCACCTTCCAGGTCGTCGCGAGCGACGGCGAGGACGACTCCAACCCCGCCTCCGTCACCATCACGGTGGCCAACCAGCCGCCCGTCGCCGAGGCGGGCCCCGACCAGCTCAGCACCCTGGGCTCGACGATCACCCTGGATGGCTCCTCCAGCTACGACCCCGAGGGCGGGCCCGTCACCTACCTCTGGGGCTTCGTCGCCGGGCCGACGCCCGTCACGCTGCCGACCCCAACCACACCCCAGCAGCAGATCTTCCTGCCCGGCTCCACAGGCGGCGTCTTTGTCTTCTCCCTGGTGGTGAACGACGGGTCCCTCGCCTCGACCGAGGACCGCGTGCGCATCACGGTGCCGGGCGGTCCGCCGACCTCGGACGCCGGCCCGAACCAGCAGGTCAACGGCGGCGAGCTGGTGCGGCTGGACGGTGGCGGCAGCAGCGACCCCGACGGCGACGCCCTGACCTACCAGTGGGTGCAGATGAGCGGCCCCGACGTCGAGATCGGCGACGGCGACCAGCAGCGGCTCTGGTTCGTGGCGCCGACCAGCGCGGCGACCCTGAGCTTCGGGCTGCAGGTCAACGACGGCACGAGCACCGACGGCGACACCGTCACCGTGCAGACCCAGGCCTGGAGCGGCACCCCGCTGGAGCTGCCGCCGCTGCCCTTCGCGAGCACCCTGACCTTCTTCGGCTTCGGCCACTACGACGTGGCCGTCTCGGGCGACTACGCCGCGATCCTGGGCAGCGACCCCAGCGGCGAGAACCTCAAGATGCTCGACGTCAGCGTGCCGGGGCAGGCGGTGGAGGTCGCATCCATCACCCCCATCGCCACCAACCACGCGGCGTTCGACGGCAGCCACGTCTTCGTCGTCACCACCGCCGGCCTGGAGGTCTTCTCCTGGAACGACAGCACCGAGACCCTGGCGGCCATCGCGACCGCGCCGCTGCCGGGCGGCTACACGACGCTGAGCGACCCGGTGCTGGCCGGCGGCTACCTCTTCGCCATGCTCTTCGACACGGGCAGCGGCGACACGGGCTTCGCGGCCTACGACGTCTCCACCCCGGGCTCGCCCGAGCTGCTCTACAGCCAGGCCTTTGACGGCGGCAAGTCGCTGGCGGCGCGGGACGGCGACCTCTGGATCGGCCACTCCAGCGGCTCCATCCACGGCTTCGACACGGCGGGCCTGACCGAGGTCGTGCCCATCGTCGTCGAGCTGACCGACGCCGCGGACGACGGCTGCACCGACATCGTCTGGGGCTTGAACATCGACGGGGACACCCTGTTCGCGGCCTGCGACAACACCGACGCGCTGGCCATCTTCGACATCAGCGACCCCGCCGAGCCGGAGCTGCGCTCGACCGTCACCGCCCCTGGCAACGCGCAGTCCGTGGACCTGATCGGGGACCTCGCCTTCGTCGCCGCCAGCAACGGCGGCGTGCACGAGATCGACATCAGCGACCTCGACAACCCCGCCTACCTGGGCACGCACCCCGTGAGCCAGGACGGGGACCAGATCGCCACCAGCGCCGACGCCGTCTTCCTGGTGGTCGGCGGCGACGACCTCGACATCATCACCCCCGGCGCGTCGCTGCCCGGCTTCGCGCAGAGCTACGACGCCGACGCCACGGTGCGGCACCTCGACTGGGACGCGGGCTACCTGGCGCTGGGGCAGAGCGGCTCGACGGAGCTGGTCGACACCATCGACCCGCTGTCGCTGAGCCAGAGCGCGGTCATCCCCGTGAGCTCCTTCAACGACGTCCAGATCGATTGGCCCTGGATCTACGTCAGCGGCGGCAGCTCGGGCGTGAACATCGTCGACGCGGTGGTGCCGAGCGCGCCCGCGACGGTCGGCACCTACGGCGTCGTCGAGGGCTTCAACACCCAGCGCCTGCACGTGGTGGACGAGGTGCTCTACCTGACGACGTCCAGCGACGGCGTGCAGTTCGTCGACCTGGCGAACCCCAGCGCGCCCCTCTGGCTCGGCGAGTTCGACGTAGGCCAGGGCAGCGGACCGGTCTTCGCCCAGGGCAACCTCTGCGCGGCCTCGTCCTTCGCCAACGGAATCGACTTCATCGACGTGACCGACCCCACCAACCCCGCCTGGCTGGGCTTCGCCTCGCACACCTCGCCCTCGGGCCCGCTGGAGCTGTCCGGCACCTCGCTCTACAACGGCTTCGGCGCGAACAGCTTCCGACGCTGGGACGTCAGCGACCCCAGCAACCCCGGCGCGGCCGAGACCATCTCCCTCGCCGGCGACCCCGAGGAGATCCGGGTCAACGGCGCGCTGGCCTGGACCGCATCCGGCGGGGCCGGCCTGACGGTGGTCGACGTCGCCGACGCCAACAACCCCCGCGTGATCGAACGCCACGGCGTCTTCGACAGCGCCGACTCGTTGGCGCTGGGCGCCGACTACATCTTCGTGTCGGACGGCGACCAGGTGCACTCGGTGCCCATCGACAACGCGGTCTGGACCACGAACCACGTGGACGTGGGCCCGCCCGGCTCGCTGGAGACCTGGACGCTGTCCTGGGTCCAGCCCGACGACGAGGAGCAGGTGGTCTGCATCGTCGACGAGGGCAGCTGCACGGTCTGGAACATCGACCTGGGGGCCAACACGGCCGAGGTCCAGTGGATCCTGCCGGCCTCGGCCGGGGACCACGAGATCGCGGTCGTGGTGGGGCACCCCGCCACGCACTCGATCCTGCGGGATCGGGTGACCGTGTCGAACTGAGCAACGACCCCTATTCGACGGACGGATCGCCTGAGCCAGGTTGGATTCCGCTTGCACCTCCTGGCAGACTGCGCTCTTCCACCGGAGTCTCGATGCCCGCAATGTCCCCGCTCTACCGCCTGCTCACCCTGCTGATCACGGGCTCGATGCTCCTGCTCATGGGCTGCCCCCCCACGACCGCGCGGGACGACGACGACGCCTCGGCCGACGACGACGACGCGACCGCGGACGACGACGACGCGACTGCAGACGACGACGACGCGACTGCGGACGACGACGACGCGACTGCGGACGACGACGACGCGACTGCTGACGACGACGACGCGACTGCGGACGACGACGACGCGACTGCGGACGACGACGACAGCGCGGACGACGACGACTCCGCAGACGACGACGACAGCGCGGACGACGACGACGCCGCAGACGACGACGACTCCGCAGACGACGACGACAGCGCAGACGACGACGACTCCGCAGACGACGACGACAGCGCAGACGACGACGACAGCGCCGCAGACGGCGACTTCTCCGTGCTCTACGCGAGCGGCCGCAACGACGCCCTGCTCCGCACCCTGGACATCAGCACGGGCGCCGAGCTCGGCTCGGTGACGATCACCTCGACCTCCAGCCTCGACGGGACCAACGGCCTCGCCTGGAACCCCACAGCCACCACCCTGTACGTCGTGCTGCGAAGCACCGACTTCGGGGGGACGGACCGCGCGCTGGCCGTGCTCGACCCGGTGACCGGCACGTCCACCGACATCGGCATCTTGAGCGAGTACATCGCAGACATCGCCTTCGGAGACGACGGCACGCTCTACGGGGTGTCGGGCTTGTCGGGCGGCAACACGGGGACCCTCTTCACCATCAGCCTGGCGGACGCGACGCTGACCCTGGTGGCGGCGCTGACGGAGCCGACCTCGTCCACCGACGGCGAGGCCCTCGCCTTCGACTGGGACGACGGCATGCTCTACCGCCTCACCGGCAACGACCCCTACGGCTACACCGCCATCGACCCGCTCACAGGCGCAGAGACCCCGATCACGCTGGCCGACAACATCTCGGGCACCCGCTCCGAGGGCACGGCGATGACCTTCGACCGGGTCAACGGCGGCTTCCTCTGGGTCGACCGGGCCGAGACGCTGAACCGGGTCGACGCGCTGGGCGACGAGACCTACATCGGCTCGACTGGCACGGAGACCCTCAAGGGCCTCGCCCAGGGCCCCGCCTTCAACTGAGCCCGGCCCACAGGCATCCCGAAGTCCACCCCGCGAGGCCCGGGGTAGGCTTCGCCATGCGCCTCCTGCTCCTCCTCCTCCTCCTGACCGGCTGCCCCGACGGCGTCGATCCCGACGACCCCTGCGGCCTGGGCAGCGTCGCCGACGAGGACGCCTTCGTGCGCTCCTTCACGGACATCGTCCTGGTGCGCGCCACCGACGGCGTCACGCCCGACGCGGACGACGAGCGCGGTCCCCTCTTCAGCACCGAC
>JAJDAI010000085.1 GCA_029261955.1 Deltaproteobacteria bacterium
CCTCCATGGCCTCGGCTCGGGACTGGGTCTCCGTGGAGAACGGAACCTCAACCCACCGGGTCTTGACCGACGTGACCGCCAACCACTGCGTGCGGGCCCTGTCCGGCCTGGACCGCCAGCGGCTGCACCCCGGCGAGCAGACCCGCGCCGCCCCCGAGCCCGACCTGCTCGACACCGACTGCACCTGGGAGATCGTCGGCGAGCGCACGGGCTGGATGGTCGCCGTCTACGCCACGCCCTACGGCGAGTACCGGAACAAGGACCTGCTGGGCATGCTGGCGGGTGACGGCCAGGGCAAGGTCAGCTGGACGCCGATGGGCGACCACTCGTCGCTCAAGATCACGGCGGTGCCCGACTCCCGCGGCTCGTTCGTGGTCTCCGTGAAGGACGCAAAGCGCGGTAAGCCGATCGCGGCACGTACTCCGTAGCCGCCTCGTCTTCCTCCTGCCGCGCGCGGATCGTTCGGGTCTCCCCAGGGCCCGGGCGGTTCGCACGTTCTGTGGTAGACGGACCCCCTGAGGTGAATGCGAGGGGGTCGGCCCCGCAGGCGTTCACGAGGGAGTCCGAGATGAACGCTCTTCGTTGGCTGCTTGCTCTCACCGCCTGGATGGTCCTCGCAGCCTGCCCGGCCCGGCCTGAGCCGGACGACGACGACACCTCCGACGACGACGACTCCGGGGACGACGACGACTCGGCGGACGACGACGACGCCAGCGCGGACGACGACGACGCCAGCGCGGACGACGACGACGCCACGGCGGACGACGACGACAGCACCCCGTCCGACGACGACGACAGCACCCCGTCCGACGACGACGACGCCACGAACCCGCCCAACAACCTGGTCTGCAGCAACCTGGCCTCGGTGGATTGCGGCGCCTTCGCCGGCAGCAACATCGGCCAGCCCGACAACGAGCAGGAGTGGCTCGCCTGCGTGAACTACGGCGCGGGCTACACCGGCGGCGAGACGATCTACGAGTTCATCCCCAGCAGCTCCGAGGTCGTCACCATCGACCTGGACTGGGTCGACTCGGCCGTGGACCTGGACCTCTTCGTGTTCACGGACTGCAACCCCGGCTCCACCTGCCTGGACGAATCGAGCACCGAGACGGTCGGTGAGTCCGTGGCCTTCACGGCGATCAACGGCGCGAGCTTCTACCTGGTGGTGGACGGCTGGGACGGCTCGGAAGGCCAGTTCACCATCACGCTCGACGCCACCTGCCCGGGCGACGACGACGACGCCACCGCGGACGACGACGACGCCACCGCGGACGACGACGACGCCACCGGCGACGACGACGACTCCACCCCCGGCTCCGACGGCCCGGGCTGGGAGATCGTGCACAGCCGCAACCAGCCCCGGCTCCAGGATGTACACGGCCACGCCGCCGACGCGGTCTGGGGCGCCGACACCGACGGCCTGCTCTGGCTCTGGGACGGCTCGCGCTGGACCCTGCACGACGACGTCACCCGCAACATCCAGGCCTTCTGGGGTTCCGCCGAGAGCGACATCTGGGGCTTCAGCTACAGCGGCGCTGTCTACCACTGGGACGGCGTGGACTGGAGCGGGCCGGACCCGATCGGCGCCGTGACGGCGCACTGGAAGGACGCCTGCGGGAGCTCCGCCAGCGACATCTGGGCCGTGGGCTACGACGGCGCCTTCGCGCACTACGACGGCGCCTCCTGGACCGAGCTGCCGGGGCCCAACGCGACCGAGGACCTGGTCACGGTCGCCTGCATGGCCAACGGCCAGCTCTGGGCGGGCGCCGGCTCCAACTCCTGGCTCTACAACTCCGGCACCTGGCTCCAGTACCAGGGCAGCCCGGACGAGTTCCGGGAGTTCTGGGTCTCGCCTTCCGACGAGCTCTTCGGCGCCACCCAGTACTCGCTCTACCGCTACGAGAACGGCGCCTTCGTCAACGAGGCCTACGTCGGCGAGACCATCACCGAGCTGTGGGGCTTCAGCGCGGGCGACCTCTACGCCTCGGCCTACGACGGCGAGCTCTGGCACCGCAACGGCAGCGGCTCCTGGAGCGACGTCAGCCCCAACGTCGCCAGCTCGACCGACTGGCGCGACGTCTTCGGCGTGTCCCCGACCGAGGTGTGGGCCGTGGCGGCCAACAGCTCGTCCAGCTCCTACGCCGGCATCATCAACCACGGCTCGCCGGGCAACTTCGAGGACGTGCGCGACACCCCGGTGCTGGGCGACGTGGCGGAGATGACGGGCTGGTCCGACAGCGCGATCTGGGCTGTCACCGACGCGTCGGAGGTCCTCTTCTACGACGGCGTGAGCTGGGAGTGGGAGGCCACCGTCGGCGCCACGCGCGGGCTCTTCGCCTGCAGCGCGACCGAGGTCTGGGGCATCTCCACCACCATCGACACCGTGTTCCGCCGCACCGGCCCGGGCACCTGGGTCCCGGTGTCCACCGGGCAGAGCGGGTACAGCAGCCACGACGAGATCGACGCGGTCTGGGGCAGCTCCTGCTCGGACATCTGGTTCATCGGCAACGACTACAGCAACGAGACGGTGCTGCTGCACTGGGACGGCGCGACCTTCACGCGCGAGTACTTCTTCAACTTCCCCAACGGCGCCGAGGTGCACCGGCTCTGGGGCAGCGCGTCGGACGACATCTGGGGCCTGACCGACGACTACCGGATGGTGCACTACGACGGCGCCGTCTGGACCGACTACTACGACGGCAACTTCACCTGCTGCGGTGGGGTGTGGGGGAGCGGTTCGGACGACATCTGGGCCATCGAGAACAACCCGAGCCCGGCCCGCTACTACGACGGCGCGACCTGGACGAGCTTCTCGGACTTCGTCTACGACCCGGCCTACGGCACGAGCGGGATCTCGATCAGCCAGGTCTGGGGCCGCGCCACGGACGACATCTGGATGATCGGCCAGGACTACGACATCATCCGCAGCTTCCACTACGACGGCAGCCAGTGGCTGGAGGCGCCGAGCCCCTCGAACAGCTCGCGCTCAACCGATTCGGTGGACAGCCTCTGGGGCAGCGCCGCGGGCTACTGGGCCGGCGGCCAGGAAGGCCTGATCCTCTTCCATCCCTGATGCATGAAAGGACCGGTGTCAGACACCGCGTCTTTCATCTGCAAGGTGCGGTGTCTGACACCGCGTCTTTCATCAGAGGGTCGCGGCGAGGCGGGTGGCTTGATCGATCGCGCGCTTGGCGTCCAGCTCGGCGGCCTCGTGGGCGCCCCCGATGAGGTGGACCTCGGTGCCCGCGGCCTGCAGCGGCTCGAAGAGCTCGCGCGCGGGGACCTGACCGGCGCAGACGACGACGTGGTCTACGTCGAGCACCTCGGGGGCTCCGGCCACCGTGATGTGCAGGCCGGCGTCGTCGACCTTGATGTACTGGACCTCGCCGATCATGCGCACGCCGGCCTTCTTGAGGCTCGTGCGGTGGATCCAGCCGGTCGTCTTGCCGAGTCCGGCGCCGAGCTTGCCCGCGCGCCGCTGGCACAGCGTGATCTCGCGGCCCGAGGTGTGCGGCTTCGCCTCCTTGAGGCCGCCGCGCCCGCTCATGGTCTTGTCGACGCCCCAGGTGTCCAGGTAGGTGTCGATGTCCTCCGCCGTGCTCGGTCCCGAGTGGGACAGGAACTCGGCCACGTCGAAGCCGATCCCGCCGGCACCGATCAGCGCGACCTTCTGGCCGACCTCGACCCCGTCGCGCAGCACGTCCACGTAGGACAGCACCTTCGGGTGGTCGATGCCGGGCATGCTCAGCTGCCGCGGGTGCACCCCCGTCGCCACGAGCACGACGTCGAAGTCCTTCAGGTCCTCGGTGTTCGCCCGGGTGCCCAGCTTCACGGTCACGCCGGTGATCTCGAGGCGCCGGCGGAAGTAGCGCAGCGTCTCGTTGAACTCCTCCTTGCCGGGGACCTTGCGGGCCATGTTGAACTGGCCGCCGATGGAATCGCTCGCTTCGAAGAGCGTGACGTCGTGGCCGCGCTCCGCCGCCGTCGTCGCGCCGGCCAGCCCTGCGGGGCCTGCGCCCACGACCGCGACGCGCTTCTTCTGTGCCGCCGGCTCGATGCACAGCTCGGTCTCGAAGCAGGCGAGCGGGTTCACCAGGCAGGACGCGCGCTTGTTCTGGAAGATGTGGTCCAGGCAGGCCTGGTTGCAGGCGATGCAGGTGTTGATCTCGTCGGCGCGGTTCTGGTCCGCCTTCTTGACCCAGTCGGGGTCGGCGAGCAGGGGGCGGGCCATGCTGACCATGTCGGCGTCGCCGCGGGCCAGGACCTCCTCCGCCGTGCTCGGCATGTTGATGCGGTTGGACGTGATGAGCGGGATCGACACCTCGCCCTTGAGCCGGGCCGTGACCCAGGTGAAGCCGGCCCGCGGAACCATGGTGCCGATGGTCGGGACGCGCGCTTCGTGCCAGCCGATGCCGGTGTTGATGATGCTGGCGCCGGCCGCCTCGATGGCCTTCGCCAGCTCGACGATCTCGTCCCAGGTGGAGCCGTTCTCCACGAGGTCCAGCATGGAGAGGCGGTAGATGATGATGAAGTTGGGGCCGACCGCCTCGCGCATGCGGCGCACGATCTCCACCGGCACCCGCATGCGGTTGGGGTATTCGCCGCCGAAGCCGTCGCTGCGCTTGTTGGTCTTGGGGACCAGGAACTCGTTGATGAAGTAGCCCTCGGAGCCCATCACCTCGACGCCGTCGTAGCCGGCGCGCTTCGACAAGACGCCCGCGCGCACGAAGGAGCTGATCGCCTTCTCGACGCCGCCGGGCTTCAGGGCGCGGGGCTTGAAGGGCGTGATGGGGGACTTGATCGCGCTCGGCGCCACCGAGAAGGGCGTGTAGCCGTAGCGGCCGGCGTGCAGGATCTGCATCGCGATGAGGCCGCCGGCCTCGTGCACGGCGTCCGTGACGTAGCGGTGCTTGCGCACCTCCCAGCGGTTCGTGAGCTTCGCGGCGAAGGGCTTGAGCTGGCCGTTGCGATCGGGGGCCACGCCGCCCGTCACCAGCAGCCCGACCTGGCCCTCTGCGCGCCGCGCGAAGTAGGCGCCCATCTTCTTGAGGCCGCCGAACTGCTCCTCCAGGCCCACGTGCATGGAGCCCATGAGGACGCGGTTGGGCAGGGTCACGTGCCCCAGGTCGAGCGGCGCGAGCAGATGGGGGTACTGGGCGTGGGTCATGGGGGCTTCCAAGCAGAAGGTCGGCGCATCCTAAGGGTAGGATGCGCCGACCGCCGTGAAGGCCATTTACCGGGAGCGCTCAGCCCTCAGAAGAGGCGGCTCCGGCGTTGTTCTTCTGCCAGGTGTCGTAGGCGTGGGCCATGGCGCAGTAGGTGATCGGGGTCGTCACCAGGCTGCCGAAGGGCACGATGCCGCCGACCGCACCAACGATGCCGACCACGAGCATCAGCACGAAGACACCGACCCAGTCGCTCTTGGTGATCTCGCCGGACTCCTGGAGCAGGTCGCCCAGGCCTTCCTTGCCGTCCGCCATGAGCCAGAAGACCCAGGCCCAGAGCAGGGCCAGGATGAGGCCGGGGATGATCAGGAAGATGAAGCCGAGGAAGATGGCGATGCCCACCACGATCCCGACGATCAGGGCCGGCAGGAAGAACTGAAAGCCCTCGAAGATGTCGCCGATCTCCGGGGTCTCGCCGCGCACGGCGCGGAGGCACATCCTCTGGTAGCCGACGAGCAGGCCCGGAGTCGCGAGGAACAGGGTCACCATCGACAGGATGATCAGGAGGATCAGCCCCACGATCAGGGCCGCGGCGTTGGCCGTGAAGGTTTCCCAGCCCTTTGTCAGGGCCGCACCAATGTCGAACGGGTTCTGCATCGCTCCTCCTCAGGATCCGAGTGGGGCGCAAGTCGAGCAGCGGCCGCCGATCGGCGCAAGCGGTCAGACGAGTTCGAGGCGATCGAGCGCCACGTAGAGCTTGCTGACCCGCTTGTTGCGCCAGGTCCAGGCGCCGTGGGGATCCTCCACGAGCACCGTCGCACGCTTCGTGATCCGGGCGACCCAGCCCTGCCGTTCGACGCCCGAATACTCGAAGCGCACCCGGGAGCCCGGCACGATGCCCACGCCGGCTGCCTCTTCGCGCGGGGTGACGAGGCGGTGGGTGTGCTCCCGGTGTCCGAAGAGCCCCTCGGCCAGGCCCTGGAAGGGGCGGCGCTTGCAGGAGGACTGGCCGGTGTCCAGCACCTCGGCCAGGTGGCAGAGCTCGTGCTCGAAGATGCGCATGACAGCGTCGAGGCGGTCTTCACACACGAGCCCGCAGGTCCGCACCTCGCGCGACGGGTCCGCGAAGCTGCGCTTCATCAGGTCCCGCGCGATGGCGATCTCCCAGCGCTTCTCCGTCCGCCACCAGCGCGTGAGCCCGCCGCTGCTGCTCAGGCGGGTGGACCAGCGAAAGGCGAGGCCTTCGCCGGTGATCTGCCCCAGCTCTCCCCCAAAGAAGCGGGCGTCGTAGCCGGCGAAGAGCAGGGCGAGCTGCGTCTCGTTCGTCTGGAGCAGCCGCCCGGCGCCCACGGGGCGGGCCTCGGCCAGGAACTCGGCCCGCAGCGAGGCGAGCCGTTCTTCGCGCGCGGCGCGTCCGAGTCGTCGGCTCAGTAGTGCCAAGGGAACTTGCTGAAGTCCTGTTTGCGCTTCTCGAGGAAGCCGTCGCGGCCCTCCTGCGCCTCGTCGGTGCCGTAGGCGAGCCGCGTGGCCTCGCCCGCGAAGAGCTGCTGCCCGACGAGCCCGTCGTCCACCATGTTGAAGGCGAACTTGAGCATGCGCTGCGCGGTGGGGGACTTGCTGTTGATCTCGCGGGCCCAGTCCAGGGCGAGGTTCTCGAGCTCCGCGTGGGGCACGGCGCGGTTGACCATGCCCATGTCGAAGGCTTCCTTCGCGGTGTAGTTCGCGCCGAGGAAGAAGATCTCGCGGGCGCGCTTCTGGCCGACCATGCGTGCGAGGTACGCGGAGCCGTAGCCGCCGTCGAAGCTCGCTACATCCGGATCGGTCTGCTTGAAGCGGGCGTGCTCCTTGCTGGCGATCGTCATGTCGCACACGACGTGCAAGCTGTGTCCGCCGCCTACCGCCCAGCCGGGCACCACGGCGATCACGACCTTCGGCATGAAGCGGATGAGGCGCTGCACCTCGAGGATGTGCAGGCGGCCGAGCTTCGCGGGGTCCACGCCCTCGACGCCCTCGTACTTGTAGCCGTCCTTGCCGCGGATGCGCTGGTCGCCGCCGCTGCAGAAGGCCCAGCCGCCGTCCTTGGGGGAGGGGCCGTTGCCGGTCAGCAGCACGGTGCCGACGTCGCTCCACTGCCGCGCGTGATCGAGCGCCGTGTAGAGCTCGTCCACCGTGTGGGGGCGGAAGGCGTTGCGGACCTCGGGGCGGTTGAACGCGATGCGCACCGTGCCCTGATCGACGGCGCGGTGGTACGTCAGATCCGTGAATTCGAAGCCCTGAACAGGGCGCCAGCGGGAGGGGTCGAAGAGCTCGGAGACCATGCCGGCGGATCTAGCAGGGATCAGATCGCCGTGCACTCCAGGGTGATCGTGCTGGTGGTCGTCACGGACGCTCCGTTGCAGTCCGTGGCCGTCAGCTCGACCTCGATCGTCTCGGTCGCGGTGCCGGGCGCGAGCATCCCCAGGCCCCCGGCCCAGCCGAGCGTGGCGACCGACTCGTCGGCCCCGCTGAGGCCGATCTCCGCCGGCGGGTTCCCGAGCAGGGTCCAGGAGTAGAGAAGCCAGCCGCCATCGGGGTCGAAGGAGCCAGACGCGTCCAGCTCGGTCCCCTCGACGAAGCAGGGCGGGCAGAACTGGAGCACGTTGTAGGCGTCGTAGCTGCAGGTGCCCGTCTCGCTGATGACGAGGGACGGGTCGAGGTCCACCACGGGCGCCGTGTTCGAGGGGTTGCCGCTGGGCAGGACGCTCACGGAGACGGTCTCCAGGGGCGAGCCGGCGCCGCCGTCGTCCAGCACCACGAGGCCGAATTCCCAGGTGCCGTCGCTGTCTGGCGTGAAGCTGAGCTCGCCGTCCACGGACCCGTCCAGCCACTCGTCCCGGAAGGCCGAGGTCGCGGGCAGGGACTCGATGGTCCAGTACCAGGCGGCCAGGGAGCCGTCGGGATCCGAGGAGCCCGTGTCGTACAGGCTCATGGGCTCGCAGGTCGAGGTGGTCGGCGGGGCGACGAGGCCGGCGGTGGGCGCCAGGTTCGGGGTGCACATGCCCCCGAAGACGTTGTAGCGCACGTCCACGAGGTCACCCTCGAGGCCGGGCGGGTCGAGCAGGATGGAGTTGCTCGCCTCCTCGAACTCCCAGCCGCTCAGCAGGGACGAGCTGTTCTGGGTGACGGTGATGGAGGCGACGGAGGGGGTCTCGCTCAAGCGGACCCGGTTGAGCGCGCCGCCGATGTCCCCGATCCAGAGCCCGAGGTCGGTCAGGTGCTGGTCCCAGGGGTCGTCGCAGATCGGCAGATCGAGGCCGCTCGTCTGGTTGATGGCGTGGATCAAGCGCATCGCCGAGTTCGCGCTGCCTCCGGGGCCGGTGCAGCCCACCTGGCCGCCGGAGATGGCGGACACGTGGATCTGCTCCTCGCTGCCGACCTCGAGGGCCATGTCGGCGATCCAGTCCGCCGAGTTGGGCCAGAATCCGCTGCTCTGCTCTTCCTCGTCGCTGACCACGACGACGAAGAGGTCCGAGCCGGGGCGCAGGAAGCCGGCGTTCGTGGCGTCCAGCGCGGGGTCGTTGAGGGCGTTGTGTGCGAAGAGGAAGGGCTGCTCGGTCCCGCTGCCCGTGGTGCCCAGGTCCACGTTGGCCGCAAAGACCAGGTCGGCGTCGGGTGTGAAGACGTCGATGAAGGGGTCGACACCCTGGAGCGCGCCGTTGTCCGTGGTCACGACGCCCACGTGGTAGTCGAGCCCGTCGGCGTCCAGCGTGTCGAAGAGGTTGGCGGCCCAGGTCCCCAGCTGACCCTGCTCTTCGGCCATGGAGCAGCTGTTGTCGACCACGAAGAGGATGTCCACCGAGCTGCCCAGCACCGTGCTGTCCCAGGCGGGGGCGCCGAAGTGGGCCGAGCCGGCGACGACGGAGGTCGCGTCGGGGGTGGGCCCGTCGTTCTCGACGTGCACGAGGCCGCCCGAGGGCGGCAGATCGGCGGGGTCGAACTGCACGGTGGCCGTGATCGAGTCCCCGCCGCCGAGGGCGAAGGGCAGGGCGGGGCCGAAGGAGACGTCGAGGGCGCCGGTGCCGTCCAGATCCTCGAACCAGACATCGGTGAGGTTGACCGAGGCGGAGCCTGTGTTCGTGATGGTGATGTCCTCGGTCACCGAGCAGCCGGCCTCCAGCTCGCCGAAGTCCAGCGTCGCGGGGGACAGGCTGACGCCGCCGTCGAAGTCGAGGGTGGCCAGGGCGGGGCTGCCGGCGTCGAGGCCGTCGTCGGGGGTGATGGCGACGCCGACCGTGGTGCCGGAGAGGACCCCCGCCATCGGCAGGGTCGCCTCGGAGCCGGCGGTCGGCACGCCGTCGAGCGTCCAGGCGTAGGTGTAGCCCTCGGCGTCGTTGTCGGGGTCGGACCAGCCCGAGGCGGTGGCGACGAAGACGCCCGCGACCGCGTCCAGCGCGAGGCTCGCGGCGGCGAGGCTGGGGGCGGCGTTGCCCACCTGGACGGGGTTGCTCCAGAGGGGGGCGCCGTAGAGCTGGCCGTCGAAGGGCTGGGCGGTGCAGGTCAGCAGGTCGTCGCGGTCGAAGAGCGCGCCTGTGATGGTCGGGGCGAGCGAGGTGGGGACCGCGTTCACGAACCACTGGATGACGTAGTCCTCGGGGTCGCCGTCGGGGTCGTTCCAGCCGAGGCCGGTGCAGGTGAAGGTGGTGGTCTCGTCGCCGTTGGCAGGGCTGATCTCGGCGCTCGTGATGGAGGGGGCGCCGTTGGCGACGCTGTCGTCGTCGTCGTCGTCCGCGGTCGCGTCGTCGTCGTCGTCGTCTGCGGTCGCGTCGTCGTCGTCTGCGGTCGCGTCGTCGTCGTCCGCGGTCGCGTCGTCGTCATCCGCGGTCGCGTCGTCGTCGTCCGCCTGGCAGGGCGGCGCGCCGGCGCAGTCGGGGTCATCGCAATCGAACAGGCCGTCCTGGTCGTTGTCGGCCTCGTCGCTGCACTCGCCGGTCTCGTCGCCCTCGAAGTCGCTGCCAGGCTCGGCGGCGGAGTCGTCGTCGTCTCCGGTCGGCGGGCAGCCGGCCAGGACCAGCGGGAAGGCGAGGAGGAGCAGCGAGATCAGGCGGGGCATGGGCGTTCTCCGAGGGTTCGCCGAAGTACCACCGCCCGGCAGGGGCGGGCAAGGGTCGCGTGGGGCGAACACGGGTCGATTCCTGCGTTCCCACGGCCCGTCCGCGCGCTACCATCGCCGGCCATGCGCTCCCTGCTTCTCCTGTTCGCCCTCCTCCTGCCCCAGAGCCTGCTCGCCGCAGAGGCCACCGATCTGCACGGCACCTGGGTCTTCGACGAGGCCAGCGGGGGGCGCGACGTGCGCGCGGCGGCCATCGACACCCTGGCGGGCGAGTTCACGCCGCTCTTCCGCGGCATCGTGCGCAAGCGCCTGACGAACTCCGTCGAGATCCGCGAGCGCTACACCATCGCGGTCGAGCCGCCGACGATCACGATCTCCAGCAACGAGAACCCGAGCGGGTGGGCCACGGACCTCGTCGGCACCCCGGTGCAGCAGACGAGCAGCAAGGGGGACGCAGTCACCCTGACCCGGTCGTGGAAGGAGGGAGCGCTGCACACCAGCGCCATCGCCGAGCGCGGCACGACCACCTTTCGCTTCGAGGTCGAGGGCGGCGCGCTGACCCTGCACGTCTCCATCGACAACGACCGGCTGCCCCGGCCCCTGGTCTACGCCCTGACCTACACCCGCCAGTAGGCCTTCAGCGGCTCCCCACGCGCTCGAGCAGGGCGCTCTCCGCGAGGTCCTGCGGTGAGACCGCCACGTCCGCGGGCACCCCGCCGGGCCAGCGCTTCTTCATCAGCGCGGCGACGGCGGGTGAGCTCAGGTCGAAGTCCGACAGGGCGCGCGGTGTGCTGAGGTCGATGCCGAGCCCGTTGCTGTAGGCCTTCCAGATCAGCTCGGAGCAGTAGATGAGCTCGTCGTCCCAGCCGAAGTAGAGGTCGTAGTCGCGGCCCTCGAAGCTGCGGGCGGCCTGGCTGAGCGCCTTCGCCTGCTCGCTGCTGAGCGGCGTCTTCGGGCGCCAGGCCTCGTACTTGCGGTCCACGCCGCGGTCGAGGAACTCGGTCAGCGGCACGACCCGCACGGGCTGCACGGCCTCGATGACGGCCCAGCTCTTCCCGTCCTTCACGACCATGCCCACGTGGCTCCACTGCGAGCGCGTGGCGGCCCGGACGGCCTCGCTCTGCCGGGAGGTGGAGGTGTGGAAGACGACGTCGCCGACCTGCGGCTCCCAGGACTCCGCCGAGGCCGCGGTGCAGGAGAGCAGGAGGAGCGTGGCGAAGAGGGCGGGGAGCAGGCGCGTCATGGGCATCGAACCCTTGGAGCGGGCCCGGGATTCCGGGCTCAGGCCGGGGGGTCGGCGATCAGGGTGAGCAGCCGCTCGGCGCAGCGTCGTCGGCGTGTCCCCCAGCGGCCGGCGAGCTCCGCCGCGGCAGCGGCCTGGCGGGCCCGACGCTCGGGATCGTCGAGCAGCGCCTCCAGCTGCGTCCGGGTCTCCGCCGCGGAGCCGCCGTGCAGCAGCCCGCCGCCGGCGACCATCTCAGCGACGGTGGCGGCGTTTCGGGACACGTCGGGCCCGGTGACGGCGGCGCAGGCGAAGGGGGCGGTCTCCGCGGCGTTGTGCCCACCCAGGGGGACGAGGGAGCCGCCGACGAAGACGACGTCGGCCGCGCGGTAGGCGCTGCCCATCTCGCCGAGGGTGTCGAGGACGAAGGCCCGGTGGGCGGGGAGGGGGGGCTCCGCCGTCCGCCGCCCCACGGCCAGTCCGCGCGCGGCGGCCAGCTCCACCACCTCCGCCGCCCGCCGAGGGTGCCGAGGCGCGAGCACGCAGAAGACGTCCTCCCGATCCGCGGCGAGGTCGAGCAGCGGGGCGTCCTCTCCCGGGTGCGTCGACGCCGCGAGCAGGACCGTGCGGTCGCCGGCAGCCTCCCGGATCTGCCGCACCAGGTCCTCATCCTCGTCGGGGGGCAGGGCGGCGGCCTTCAGGTCGCCCATCACCTGGACCAGGCAGCGCACGTGGGGCCGCAGCGCGTCGGCGCGCTCGGGATCGGCCGCGAGCACGAGGTCGAAGCGCTGCAGGGGCCGCAGGCCGAGGGGCGCCAGGGAAGCCCAGGTCCTCAGGCTCCGGTCGGAGACCCCGGCCGAGGCCAGGGCAACGGGCACCCCGCGCGACCGCAAGCGCGCGAGCAGCGTCGGCCACACCTCGGCCACGAGCATCACGGCGAGGTCCGGGCGCCAGGTCTCCAGGAAGCGCTCCACCCACGCGGGGTGGTCGTAGGGCAGGTAC
>JAJDAI010000841.1 GCA_029261955.1 Deltaproteobacteria bacterium
GCGACGTGACCCTGCGCGGGCACGTGAAGGGCTTCTTCGTGGGGATGCTGCCCTACGAGCACCTGATCATGCCCGAGGACCCCGTCGGCTCCGCGACGCTCAACGCGCGGGTGGTCTTCGAGGCCCGCCCCGCTCCGGGCCTGCTCTTCGAGGTCCACCCCCAGCTGAACATCGGCATCGGCGGCGCGACCCTGGGCACCTTCAGCACGGGCGTCGGCAAGGCGGCGCCGGAGGCCGTGCCGCTGACGGTCGAGGTGACCGAGGGTGACTCCTTCCACACCACCTTCCGCATCGACCGGGCGAGCATGGCCTGGGAGCTGGGGCGCTTCCGCCTGACCGCGGGCCGGCAGCCGGTGACCTTCGGCCAGGGCCAGGTCTTCACGCCGCTGGACCTGGTCGCGCCGTTCACGCCGACGACGCTCGACACCTCCTACAAGCCCGGCGTGGACTCGCTGCGCGCGGACCTGTTTGTGGGCATGGCGGGGCGCATCAGCGCGGTCGCGGCCTACCTCGGGGAGTGGGGGCCCGAGGGCTCGGCCTTCGTGCTCCAGGGCCAGGGCACGATCGTGACGGTCGATGTCGGCGGCTTCGCGGGCCTGCTCTACGGCGAGCCGGTCTTCGGGCTGTCGGTCTACGCGCCCATCGGCCCCATCGGGCTCTACGGCGACCTCGCGCTGACGGTGACCGATCCCGAGGAGCAGGAGGTCGAGTTCCGCGGGGTCGTCGGCCTGCTCGCGCGGCCCGGCTCCACGACGACGCTCAGCGTGGAGGTCTACGGGCAGACCTTCGGCACGAAGCAGGCGCGGGACTACTTCATCGAGGGCTCCGGCGAGCGCTACGCCCGCGGCGAGCTGTGGCTGGCCGGGCACCTCTACGCGGCGGTGGCCATCGGCCAGGAGATCACCCCGCTGGTGAACCTGAGCGTGGCGCTCATCGGCAACCTGCTGGACCCGAGCTTCATGCTCTCGCCGAGCCTGTCCTTCTCCATCGCGAGCAACGCGGACCTGTCCATCGGCGCGCAGATCGGCCTGGGGGAGCGGCCGGGGGACGTGGAGCTGGAGGACCTGCTCGGCGACGACGGGCTGCCCCTCATGGGGAACGACCTGCTGCGCGCCATGAACGTGGCCAGCGAGTTCGGCACGACGCCGGTCATCGTCTTCCTGCAGGCCGGCTTCTACTTCTGAGGCGGGGTGGGGTCAGGTGACCATGGGGGGTCAGGACACCATGGGGGGTCAGGACACCGGGTGGGGTCAGGACACCATGGGGGGTCAGGACACCGGATGGGGTCAGGACACCTGGCCGCTGCACATGGGGCCCTCCGGCCGCCTTCGGCGTCCTGCGGGGCTCCCGGAGCCCCCTCCGGGCTCTCCGTCCGCAGCTCCGCAAGCCCTGCGGTCTCGCTGCGCGCCTCCGCAAGCCCTGCGGTCTCGCTCCGCGCCTCCGCCCTACTCGACCGCCTCGATCTCGCCCACCTGGAGCCGGAACTCCAGCAGGGGCCCGAGGGGGCGCGCGCCGTCCTGGCAGGCCGGGTTCGCGCCGCTGCCGTCGCTGACGATCGCGGTCGAGGGACCGAGGCAGCGCTGCACGAAGAGCGCCTCGCCGGCGTTGTCGGTGAAGGTCTGGCCCTCGCCCGTGTCGGGGTCGAGGGCCAGGGTCGCGGCGGAGGTGTCCAGCAGGATCGCGTCGGCGCCGAGGTCGGTGAAGCGGTTGCCCTGGAGCACCAGCCCCTCGTCGCCCGTCCAGGCCGTGACGCCGTCCGTCGCCAGCACGCCGCCGGGCAGCGAGGGCCAGCCGCCGCTTCGCGCGACGTTGCTGTCGGACATGCGGTAGCGGCCGGGGCCGCGCAGGTACAGCGCCGGGCCGGGCAGGTCGGCGAACTCCGTGCCCTTCACGTCGAGCCAGGGCGAGCCTACGAGGTTCCACGCGAGGATGCCCACGCCGCCGCCTTCGCTCGGGTGTGGCAGGGAGCCCGTGATCGACCCCCCGGTCACGATCAGCTCGCCGTCCAGCACCACGGCGCCGGCGAGGCCGTTGCCCGCCAGGCTGCACTGCACCAGCTCCACCGAGCCGCCCTCCAGGGAGTAGACGCCCGGGCCGGTGTTGTCGGAGAGCTCGACGTCTTCCAGGCGCACGCTGCCTTGCAGGTCGGCGGCCACCCCGATCCCGCTGCGCACATCCAGCGCGGTGCCCGTGCTGCTGATGGAGCCCCGCACGAGGTTGACGAAGGAGCCGTCCCCCAGGGCGGCCACGCCGACGTCGTGGTTGCCTTCGACGATCAGGTCGGTGGCGACGATCGTGGAGTTGCCCTGTGCGATCACGCCGCGGCCGAAGGTCCCCCCGACGATGCGCTGGGTCTCGACGATCGATGAGTCGCTCAGCTCCAGGTAGGCGTTGTCGGTGACGAGGATGCCGTGGTCGCGGTTGCGCGCGACCTCCAGGCCCCTCGCGACCACCGAGGCTCCCTGCTGCACCGCCATGCCGCCGCCGCCCGTGTCGCCGGCGACGCTGCGGGTGTCCAGGATGTGCACGCCCTCCAGGTCCGCGGTGCTGCCTTCGCCGTAGACCAGCAGACCGATCCCGCCGTTGCGCTCCAGGACCACGTCCCGCGCCACGAGCGCGCCTCCTTCGCCCACCGCGACGCCGCGCCCGTCGGTGTCGGTGCCCGCGATGGTGTCGGTGACCTGCACGTCGGTGAGCTCGGCGATCGTGCCCACGCCCTCGATGCGCACGCCCTGGCTGGTGTTCGCCTCGATGAGCACGCCCACGGCGATGAGCCGGCCGGCGCCCAGCGCCCGCATGCCCTGCCCGGCGTTGCCGTTGGGGCGCGGCAAGGTGCCCCGGATGATGCTGTTCCGGAGCTCGCCCACGGAGCCGGGGTGCTCGACGTAGAAGCCGGCGCTCTGGTTGCCCTCGATGATCAGGTCCGAGGCGAGCGCGCTGGCGCCTCCGAACACCGCCAGCCCGACCCCGTCCGTGTCGCCGAGGGTCGGCACCGTGTCGCGGATCGCGCCGCCCTCGATGACCGCGCGGGCGTTCGCGCCGCCCACCTGCAGCGCGATGCCGGCGTTGCGCTCCAGCACCAGGTTCTGCGCCGTCAGCGAGGCCCCGTCCGAGCAGGTGATGCCGCGCGGGGTGCGCCCGGGCAGCTGGCTCGTGTCCCGGAGCGCGCTGTCCCGCAGGATGGCCTCGCTGCCGGCCCCGACGACGAAGAAGCCCAGCTCGTTGTTGCGTTCCAGGACGAGGCCCACGGCCTCCAGCCGCGCCCCGAAGATGACGTTGACCCCGTGGCCGAAGGTGCCCTCGGCGGTCGGGGCCGTGTCGTGGATCCAGAGGTCGTCGATGACGACCGCCGTGTCCGGGTCGCGCACGTTCAGGCCGATGGTCTCGTTCTCCCGCAGCTCCAGGCGGTGCAGGGTGAGGTCGACGCCCACGTGGTCGGGGTCCTGGACCATCAGGCCGCCGTTGCTCCCCTGCAGCGCCAGCTCGGCGATGGTGACCGGCCCGCCCTGCACGGTGAGCCCGCGCACGCGATCCGCCGGCCCGCTCGCGTCGAGGGTGACCAGCTCCCGGCAGCGTCCCTGGAGGGTCACGCCGGCGTGCTCGTCGGTGATCAGCAGGGCGGCCGGGTAGGTGCCCGCGGCGAGCACGACCTGGGATCCTCGGGTCCCCGCGAGGTCGAGCGCCTCCTGCACGTCGCCCAGCGGCGCCTCCGCCGAGCCGTCGCCGGATCCGCCTTCTTCCACGTGCACGGTCTGCCCGGTGCGCTCGATGCCGCCCCAGTGCCCCGCACCGCAGGCCTCGGGCACGCAGTCCCCCGTGGCTTCGTCCTGCACGCCCTGCCCATCGCAGGGTCCCGCGGGCGGCTCCTCTTCGGGGACCGTGCAGGCCGCGAGCAGCAGCAGCGCGGCCGCGAACCTCACGAGGCGGCCGGGTCGTCGAGCTCCACGGGCGTGCGGTTGACGTCCAGCTCGTCGGCGCCCTCCAGGAACTCCGGCTCCTGGCCCGGCGGGTTGCCGCCGATGCCCTCGACCAGCGCGCCGCCCTGGGCCGCGACGGGGTAGGTCGTGCCCTTGCCGAAGACGTTGTTGCCGCCCACCTGGATGGAGATCGTCTCGGCCAGCACGTGGGCCCGCTCGTTGCCGGCGAGCTCGGTGTTGTCGAGCACGACGAGGAAGGTCGAGGCGGGGTAGGGGACCGCGGTGACGAACTGGGTCGCCGTCAGGCCCTCGGCCGCGCTGACCCCGGGCGAGCCGGGCACGTCGGACTCGGCGGTCGGGCCGAGGGTGCAGTCCTCCAGCAGGATGGGGATGGGCAGCTCGTCGGGCGCCGCGCCCTCTTCCGGGCGGCCGGGGCTCTCGAGGAAGACGGCGGCGTCGCTGTTGCCGAAGGAGCTGACGCCCAGCAGCGAGCCGGCCGACCAGTTCTGCATCTGCACGCCGCGCCCGAGCGCGCCGCCGACCTTCTGCACGCCCTCGACGGTGAGGTCCTCGAACTCCACGAAGCCGCCGTCGACCAGCACGCCGAGGCCCTGCACGTCGCTGACGTCGACCCGGCTGAAGAGAAGCGATACCTCGAAGGCGACGCCCACGGGCCGGCCGCTCTGCACGCTGATGCCCCAGCCGAAGCTGCCGTTCTCCGAGGCCACGCCGTCCACGAGCACGTCGGTCATGGCGACGAGGGTGGTCGAGCCGTCGATGAGCACGCCGAGGCGCACCGAGTCGAGCACGTCGAGGCGCTCCAACACGATGGGGCCCGTGGAGCCCGCGCCGTCCCGCACGATCAGGGCGCGCCGGCCGCCCACTGCGCTCAGGTCCCGGATCACGAGGTCCGCGGTGCCGACCCCGGTCACGTCGAAGATGGGCTGGAGCAGGTCGATGAGCAGGTCAGGCGGGAAGGGGGTCGGCCGGACGACGCCGGCGACGACCGTCTCGTCGGGCCCGCAGCCCGCGATCTCCAGGCCGCTGTCCCCGAGGCTGCCGCTGAGCAGCAGGCTGTCCTCGTAGTCGCCCGCGGCCAGGACGATCTGTCGGTCGCCGGTGGAGCGGGAGGCGTCCAGCGCGCCGGCGAGCGTGTCGAAGGGCGCCGCGAAGGAGCCGTCGCCGCCGGGGTCCGCGTCCGCGTCCACGTGCAGGCGGCCCGTGCCGGGCAGATCGCCCCAGACGTCGTCGCAAGGGTGCGCGGGGTTGGAGGGAGGCGTGTCGTCGTCGTCGTCGGGCT
>JAJDAI010000842.1 GCA_029261955.1 Deltaproteobacteria bacterium
GGTCAGGACATCACTGGGGGTCAGGACATCACGGGGGGTCAGGACATCACTGGGGGTCAGGACATCACGGGGGGTCAGGACATCACTCCGCCCATCCCCGCTACGACGGGTACCGATCCGGACACGGGAGCTCCCCCGCCACGACCCTCCCGATGAGCGCCAGGAGGTTTCGGGAGATCGGATCGTGAGGATCGGCCGCCACCGCCTGGCTCGCGGTGGTCCAGGCCTCGTCCACTCGGCCGGCGACGAGCAGCGCCAAGGCGAGGTTCGACTGGAGCCCAGCGTTGTCGACGTTGGCGGCGAGGTTTCGCCGCGCGACGCGCACCGCCTCGTCGCCCTGCCCCAGCGAGAGGCACGCGTAGCTGTACTCCCGCGCCACATCCGCGTGATCGGGCTCCAGCTCGTAGGCTCGCGCGAGGTCCGCGAGCGAGCCCGCACCGTCATCGAGCGTTCGTCGCACCATGCCGCGCAACCAGTAGTTCGAGTAGATGTCGGGGGCGGCCTCGATGACCTCAGCCAGGAGGGTGAGTCCCTTCTTCACGCTCCGTCGGGCGAAGAAGCCGTTGGGTGACTTCGGGGCGCGGTCGCTCAGCCCCAAGAAGGGCTTCAGCAGCCTCCAGGCCTTCAAGCGGACCGCCTCCAGTCGCTCCGCTTCGGCGTCGCTGAGCGGTGGTCGCGACCCGGCCGTGCGTCCGACGTAGAGGAGCTTCCCCGTGCGCCGATCGCGGTAGACGTCCACGCGGTCTTCGGTGCGTAGGTGCTCCAGGTGCTCCTCGATCTCGGCCTGGTCGAGCCGCTGCAGCTGGCCGGGCGCCCAGCCAACTGGCACCGCGAGCGCGCCCATGGACTCGCCTTGCAGCCACGCACACGGCGTCGAACCGTGGCTTCCCAGGACCAGCCACGAGGGGACTTCGGTGTCGTCTGCGCCGACGACGGCTACGGCCTCCAGGCTTCGGATCGCACCGATCGCGACCAGCCGGGCTGCCTCCCGCCGCACGTCCGCTTCGGCCATGAAGCCGACGCGCGTGATCGCTCCGTCTGTGCAGGACTGTGTGGTGGGCGCGTCCTGCAGGTAGCCCGCGGCGCCCGCCGGGTAGGCCGAGTCGAGGTCTTCGTTCCGGATGAGCAGGCTGTAGGCCTCGAGGAGCACCGCCATGTCGAGAAGCTACCAAGGCAAGGGGGGCAGGACACCTGCGGGTTCGGCGTCCTCCGTCCCGCGGTCTTGATGTCCTGACCCCCCTCCGATTGCCTGTCCCTCGTGTCAGGATCCCGCGGTGAGTGAACTCGACCGCCATTTGCTTGGAACGGCGTCCTCCGACGAGCGGCTGGGTCTGCTCGAGGGGCTGGTCGCGGCGGACCGGGGCGATGCCGCTCCGCTGGCGAGGCGCACCGCAGGGTGGGAGCTGGACACGCAGATCCTGCTCAACGAGCTGCGGCGTGCCCCCGGCTTCGTGGCCTTGGGGCGAGCCTCGAGCCCCCCGGTGGCGGCGATGGGCCGCTTCGTCTTCGGGGGGCTGCGGCCGGGTCGGCTGGGCCGAGCCGTGGTGAGGACGCTGCTGCGGGGCACCGTCGCCAGTCGAGGGGACCTGGACGCTGTGGTCGACCGGATCGGGGACCGGGATCTGTTGGGCCGTCGGGTCACCGAGTCGGTGGACGGGCACCTCAGGCGCTGGGCACAGCCCCCCGATCGCCGCACCGCCCTCAGCGAAGCGGCGCTGCGCATCCTGCCGCCCCACCCGGCCCCCGGCCTCGACGCGGCCGCCCGCTTCGCGCTCGCACCCAGCGACACCCCCTACGACCTGATCATCGTGCCGGGCTTCACGCCGGCGAACCAACACAGCCCCACCGGCGCCGCCCACCCCACCGCCCTCGCACGAATCCGGGAAGCGAAGCAGAGCTGGGATGAGGGTCTCGCCCCCTTCGTCCTGCTCAGCGGCGGCAACGTCGCCCCGCCGGGCACGCCCGACTTCGAGGCGCTGCTGATGCACCGCGCCGCCCTCGATCTGGGCCTGCCCGCCGATCGCCTGCTGCTCGACATCCGCGCCCGGCACTCGACGACGAACCTGCGCAACGCGGGGCGGCTCATGCTGGAGCGCGGCCTGCGCTCCGCGCTGATCACCACGAGTCCGGCCCAGGACTTCTACTTCTCGGCCGCCTGGCTGAGCGACTTCCACGCTCGCTGCCAGCGCGATCTGGGCTACCGGGTCGGCGAGCTGCGCGACGTGGGCGCTGATGCCTGGCGCAGCGCCTTCACCCCGTCGCGGGACGTGACCCGGATCCACTGGGAGGATCCGCTCGATCCCTGACGTTCGTCACGGGCTCGCGGGCCGCAACAGCGATGCTGACTGCGGAGGTCCCGTGAACGTCAGCAAGTACATGACCCGCAAGGTGATCACTGCGCGGCCCGATGAGGGGGTGCGCACCGTCTTCTTTCGGATGCGTCAGAACCAGGTCCGCCACATGCCCGTGGTCAACGGATCCGGCCAGCTGGTCGGCTGGCTGAGCGACCGTGACCTGCGCCGCCCCGACTGGGCGGACCCCGAGGTCGACCTGGCCCACGACTACGAGCTGGGAGACAACCTCACCGTCGGCGACATGATGAACGGCAACCCGCACGTCGTGCACACCTTCGACTCGGTGCACAAGGTGGCGAACCTGCTCCTGGAGCGGCGCTACGGCGCGCTGCCGGTGCTCGACAAGCAGGGTGATCTGGTCGGCGTGCTCAGCGCCGTCGACCTCGTGCGCGCCTTGACGGACCTGCTCGACGCGGCCCACAAGAAGGGGCGTTAGGCCGGCCGGCAGCCACAACCGCAGCCGTCCGAGAAGGCGGCCTCGTTCGGCCCGCAGCTGTAGCGGATGACCTGGCACTGGGCGGGATCCTGGGACACCCAGCTCCAGCCGCTCGGCAGGGGGCCGCCGCAGGATGCCCAGCTGCAGCGGTAGTCGACGCAGCCCCAGCGGCCGGGGATCGTGATGTGCAGCTGCCCCTGGCAGTCTGCCGGGGCCGAGCTGTCGGACTCGCACCAGGGCTCCGTGTGGCACTCGCCGGCCGGGTCCCAGACGCCGACCTGCACGGCCTTGCAGGCCAGCCCGTCGGGGCACTGGATGGTCGCGATGCCCATGCAGGTCGAGCCGACCCCGTCGCCCCACTCGTAGTCGACGTCGGCGTTGCCGGCCTGGTAGCCGAAGGCGCGCAGCTCGAGCGGGCGCGTCGTGGCGCCGGCGATCTCGATGCGCTCGTGGCCCAGGTTGCCGTCGATGCCGTTGTATCCCGACCAGGTGATGTCCATGTCCCGGTAGGTGAGGCTCTGCTCGGCCGGTCCGTTCATCAGGCCGGAGGGCCAGGCCACGATCTCGGTGCCGTCGAGCGCGTCGACCAGCTGGACGTCCAGATCGCGACCCTGCGCGGCGATCAGCTCGACCGTCACGGCGACCTTGCCGGTGGGGATCTCGCCGACGAGCGTCGTGTTCCCCTGGGGGATCCACTGCTGGAAGGAGCCCTCGCCCACCTCGCCGCAGGTCCGCGTCGTCTCCCAGCCGTACTCCACGATCGCGTCGCCGGCCGCGTAGCCGAAGGCCCGCATGACCAGCTCGCGGTTGGTCACGCCCCGGACCTCGATCCACTCGTTGCCGAGGCCGTCGGCCGTCTGGTCGCCGTTGTAGCCGCTGTAGCAGTACTCGACGCCCTGCCAGGTGGCGCACTGCTCGCCGGAGCCGCTCATCAGGCCGGAGGGCCAGGCGATGATCTCGGTGCCCGTGAGCACGTCGATGAGCTGCACGTCGACGTCTTCCTCGGCGGTGAGGTCGATGCGCACGTCGGCCTTGCCCGCGGGGATCTCGCCGATCTCCGCCGTCTGCGCCTGCGGCACGTACTGCTCGAACTCGCCTGTGCCCGAGGAGCAGTCACCACCCCAGTCGAAGCTGGCCAGTGCAGGGGAAGGAAGCAGCAGGAGAATGAGAATTCGGAGCATCGCGCACCTCGGTTCGAGCGCGCGGCTTCTAGGTGAGCGCGGCGGACGAGTCAACCACGAACAGGGGGTCTCGCAGCTCCCCGTTCAGCCCCGCTTCAAGCCCGCCAGGTAGCCCGCCAGCGCGGCCTTCTGCGAGTCGCTCAGCGAGACCCAGGGCCGGCGCGACGTCATGGCCGCGATCGCCTCGCTCGGGTTCGCCGCGCGTCCCTCCAGCAGCATCCACGCGGCGGCCGCCGTCGCGCTGCGGCCGTGTCCGACGGCGCAGTGCACGTAGACGCTGCGCCCGGCGGCCAGCTGTTCGCGAATGAACGCGGCCGAGGTCGCCAGCTGGGCTTGCGTCGGCGCGAAGCCATCGAGCGCGGCCACGCAGAGGTAGGCCTCCTGATGGCGGAGCACCGACGGTTCGGCGAACTCGCTGGTCAGGTCCAACACGGCCCACCGGCGAGCCTGGGCCTCGAAGGCGGCGCGGTCCCGCTCCAGCAGCCGCCGGCCGACGTAGACCGGAAAGGTCTCGTCGACCTGGTTCCAGGGGTCCTCCTTGTTCCAGCGCCGCCAGAGCCGAAAGCCCGCCTGGAGCAGCGCGAAGTTGAACCAGTTCAGGGGCCAGGCCCACCGCGCGACGCTGCCGTCGGGGCGCTTGCCGCAGGCTCCCGGCTTGCCCCGCAGGTAGTTGAAGCCGACGCCGATCAGCCCCGTG
>JAJDAI010000843.1 GCA_029261955.1 Deltaproteobacteria bacterium
CAGACCCCACCCGGCCCACATGGGCCTGGGGGGGTCTGACCCCCATCAGCCCGCAGAGAGGCCTGCGCGCCCTGGCGTCCCTATACTCCCGCCCCGTGACCCGCCGCCCCTCCCTCGCCGCGGATTCGTTCTTCAACGGCCTGTCGTTCGCGGTGCGTGTCGTCGGCACGCTGCTGACGCTGGCCTGGGTCGCCCGGGGCCTGGGCCCCGAGGGGCAGGGGCGCTTCGGCTTCGTGAACTGGCTGGCGGCGAGCGGTGCGCAGCTGGCCCTGTGGGGGCTGGGGCCGGCGGCGACCCGCTTCGTGGCGCGGGCCTTGGGGGCGAGCAGGCCGGCGGATGCGCGGGCCTCGGTCGCCATCGCGCAGCGTTGGGCGGTGGCCTCGGTCGCGGTCGTGGCGGGGCTCTCGCTCCCCCTGGTGGCGGGCTTCGGCGGGGAGCTCCGCGACCTGCTGCTCGTGGGCACTCTCTTCGGGGCCGTCATCGCGGCCTACCAGTTCCGCATCGGGGTGGCCTGGGGGCTGCGGCGCTTCGATCTGGCCTTGCGGGGGCACCTGCTGTTCTTCGCCGTGCTGCTCCCGGGCATCGCCCTGGGCATGCGGGCTGGCGAGCCGGTGATGGGCGTGTTGCTGGGCTTCCTGGCCGCTCGAGCCGTTCAAGCCCTGGCGATGGGCTGGTGGACGCGGCGGGCGCTGATGGAGGGGGATCCGGGGCAGGCGGTCGTCGATCCCCCCGCGCTGCGCCGCGAGGTCCGCGGCTACGCCGTGCAGATGGCGGGGGTGGCGATCTGCGCGGCCCTGCTCTGGGACCGGGTCGAGCTGGGCTTCCTGAAGGTCTGGACCGACTTCGGCGAGATGGGGCTCTACACGGCAGCCTTCGGTGTGTCGGTGCTGGTGGTGAGGGTGCCGGGCGTGCTCGCGCTCGTGCTCGTGCCGGTGGTCGCGGGGCTGGATGGGGCAGGCTCGCCCGAGCGGATCGGCAAGCAGCTGCGGCGGGCGGCGCGGGCGCTGGTCCTGCTGCTCTCGGGGCCGACGGCGGTCGCCCTGGCCGCGGCGCCGGCGCTCGTGGCGGTGATGTACGGCCCCGACTACGCCGAGGCCGCGCCGCTGCTCCAGATCCTGCTGCTGCCCCTGTTGCTGGGCGGCTACGGGGCCGCGGGCGCGAAGACGCTCATCGGCTCCGGCGAGCAGGGGGCCCTGCTCCGGGTCGCGGCGGCGGGGGTGGTGGTGAAGCTGTTGCTCTGCCTGGCCCTGGTCCCGAGCCTCGGTGCGCTCGGCGCGGCCCTGGCCTGCTCCATCGCCCAGGGCGGCGCGCTCTTCGCCGAGGGCCGGGTCGCGCAGCAGCGCTTCCACGTCGACGTGCCCGAGCGCTGGCTCCGGCAGGGCGGGGTGATCGTCCTGGCCTTCGCCGGTGCCGCGCTGGTGGGCTCGCTGCTGTCCTTCGACGGCGAGGGCTCGGCCGCCCTGGTGCTCGTCGCCCAGATCGCCGTGGGTGGCACGGCCTGGATCGGTGGCGCGGTGCTGCTCAAGCCCCTCGGCGGCGAAGACGCGCGGCGGCTCGCGAGCTTCCTGCCGGGGCCGGCCAAGGGGCTCGTGCGGCGGATGTAGGGCGGCTGCGCGGCTGCCTGGGTCAGAGCCCCCGCGACCACTCCGGCCGCAGCTTCACCTGCCCGCTCAGGGCCGCGTCGATGGACGCCGCCATCGCCGCGCCGTCCCGCGGCAAGCGCCCCGCCAGGGGCAGGTAGTTGCTGGCGTGGTTGGTGCGGAAGAGCGCGTCGTCGGGCTTCGCCTCGGCCACGAAGGTGCGCAGCTCCGTCAGGAGATCCAGGATCCCGGGCAGCTCGAAGCGCCCTTTCTCCTCCATGCGCGCGAGCGGCGTCTCGGGCACGACCGTGAGCGTGAGCGCGGCGAGGAACTCGGGGTTCATGGCCGTCGCGAGCCGGGCCGACTCCCGGGCGTGCTCGGCGGAGCGCTCGGTGCCGCCCGCGCCCAGCAGGAAGATCACGGACTGCTCCAGGCCCGCCGCGCGCGCTTGATCCGCAGCCTCGACGAACTGCTCGAAGGTGGTGTTCTTGCCGATGCGCTTGAGCGTGACCGGATCGCCCGACTCGGGGCCGATGTAGAGGCGGGAGAGGTCCCAGGAGCGCAGGGTCGCCAGCTCGTCTGCGGACTTCTCGAGCACGTTGCAGGCCTGGGCGTAGCAGGACACGCGCCGGAGGTTCGGGAACTGCTTCGCCGCCTCGCTGAGGATGGCTTCCCACTCCGGCATGCCGAGGATCAGGGCGTCCCCGTCGGCCACGAAGAGCTTGGTCACCCGGCCCCCGAAGCGCTCGCCGGCCTCCCTCAGATCCGCCAGCGACTCGTCCAGATCCCGCACCGAGAAGGCCTTGTCCCGGTACATCGCGCAGTAGGTGCAGCGGTTCCACGAGCAGCCGAGCGTCGCCTGGAGGATGCAGGCGTCGGCCTCGCTGGGCGGGCGGTAGAGGGAGCCTTGGTAGCGCACGCCCGCATGGTGGACCGGAGCGCCCCCGCGGTCCAGGCCGGACACTTTGGGCCAGGTGGGGTCTGACCCCAATCGTGCAGCTGAAGGCGGCGTTAGACTCCCCCCATGACCACTGCCTTCATCGCCGGGGCCACCGGCTACACCGGCCGCTCCGTTGTCACCTCCTGCCTCGCGCGGGGCATCACGACCGTCGCGCACGTCCGGCCGGACAGCTCCCGCCTGGACAGCTGGACGAGCACCTTCGAGGGGCAAGGCGCCACTGTCGACAGCTCCCCCTGGACTCCAGAAGGCATGGCTGCGGCCATGCGGCGCCACCAGCCGGACTTCGTCTTCGCCCTGCTGGGCACGACCGCCAAGCGCGGCAAGACCGACGGCGGGAGCTACGAGACGGTGGACTACGGGCTGTCCGTGCTGCTGCTGGGCGCGGCGGCGACCGTCGAACCCTGGCCTTGCTTCGTCTACCTGAGCTCGACGGGCGCGGACGGCCCAGCGATCAACGCCTACATGAAGGCCCGCGTGCGGGTCGAGAAGGCGATCGTCGACCTCGGCATCAACCACCTCATCGCGCGCCCCTCCTTCATCAGCGGGGACGACCGCGACGAGAACCGGCCGGCCGAGCGCGTCGGCGCGACGGTCGTGGACGGCTTCCTCAACACGCTCTCGGCGGTCGGCCTCAAGGGCCCGCGGGCGAAGTACGGCTCGATCACGGGCGCGCAGTTGGCCGAGGCGCTGGTCAAGCTGTCCACGGAAGGCAGCCGCGGGGTCGTCGAAGCCGCCGGGCTCCAGGCCGCAGCTACCTAACCCATCGCCGCCACGATGGCCGCGCGGACCTCCCGCGCCAGCAGCTCCTGGCTCTGGGGCAGGACCGGCACGTTGGTCAGGCGCGCGATGGAGAAGCGCTGGGGCTCTCCGAAGGCGTCGTTGCCCGGCGTGCCGCAGCCCGAGCAGCCGACGCAGGCCGCCGGCAAGCCCGCGTCGGGCTCATCCGCCTTCGCGACCACCTCGGGCGGCCCGCCGTAGCGCTTGAGGCCCTTGGACCGCAGCTTCACGGCTTCCTGCGGGTCCAGCTCCTGGATGCCGCCGAGGTCCCGCG
>JAJDAI010000844.1 GCA_029261955.1 Deltaproteobacteria bacterium
AGCGTTCGACGGCGCCGGGGCGGACCGTGGGGTCCCGGTCGTCGCAGTCCTGGGGGGCGGGGACCCCGTCGCCGTCCAGGTCGAAGAGGACCACGGGGCCGGGGCCCTCCGCGTTCCCGCAGGCCGTCGCGAGCAGGATCGAGGCCAGGGCCAGCGATCGGCGGTCGTGCATGCTGCCTCCATCCGAGTCCGGTGGGGGCGGTGTGCGCGCGATCCCCCCGGCCTCCTCAGCCTGCAAGCTAGGGCCGATGGGGCGGTGCTGGCTGGGCCGAATCGGGGTCGGATGGGGCGGCGCGGGGACCCGTGAGCTGAGCCGGGGGTGTCACGTCCCCGGTCCTCCCCTGACAGTTGTGGGGCCGGCCGCTAGGATGCCGACCCCGCGCGCGAACCGGAGGTAGAGATCAGTTACGTCTTGACCCACTTGAGGGCCCTGGAGAGCGAAGCGATCCACATCATGCGGGAGGTTGTGGCGGAGTTCCGCAACCCCGTGATGTTGTGGTCGGTGGGCAAGGACTCTGCGTGCCTGCTGCGCCTCGCCCAGAAGGCGTTCGCGCCCGGCCCGATCCCCTTCCCGCTGATGCACGTCGACACCTGCGTGAAGTTCCCGGAGATGATCGAGTTCCGGGACAAGTACGCCGCCGAGATCGGCTTCCGGCTCATCGTCGAGTCGAACACCGAGGCGCTCAAGTCCGCGCCGTCCATGCAGAACCCGGGTCGCTACTGCGAGTTCTGCAGCAAGCACATGAAGACTGAGGCCCTGCTCGGCGCGCTCGAGAAGCACGGCTTCGACGCGGCCATCGGCGGCGCCCGCCGCGAAGAGGAGCGCAGCCGCGCCAAGGAGCGCGTCTTCAGCTTCCGCGACGACTTCGGCCGGTGGGATCCCAAGAACCAGCGGCCCGAGCTCTGGAACCTCTACAACACCCGCGTGCACGAGGGTGAGAGCATCCGGGTGTTCCCCCTGTCCAACTGGACCGAGGCGAACATCTGGCAGTACATCTCGGCCGAGGACATCCCGATCGTCCCGCTCTACTACGCCAAGAAGCGCCCCGTGGTCCGCCGCGGCAACGCCTGGCTGACCGCACAGGACTCGCGCCTGCTGCACGAGGGCGAAGTCCCCGAGGAGCGCTGGGTCCGCTGGCGCACGCTGGGCTGCATGCCCTGCACCGGGGCCGTCGAGTCCAAGGCCCTGACGATCGAGGAGATCGTCGCCGAGGCGCAGGCCGCCACGAAGTCCGAGCGGGAAAACCGCATCGTGGACCAGGGCAAAGCGAGCATGGAGGACAAGAAGAAGGAAGGTTACTTCTAGTGCCGAACAACCCCCACGAGGGCGTCAGCGTCGACGCCGCGCGCGAGCTGCTCGCTCAGCGCATGGAGCTGCTGCGCTTCACGACCGCGGGCAGCGTCGACGACGGCAAGTCCACCCTGATCGGGCGCCTGCTGGTCGACACCAAGGCGGTGTTCGAGGACCAGCTTGCGCACGTCCAGGAGGTCACCGAGCGGCGCGGGCAGACCGGCTTCGATCTCGCGCTGATCACGGATGGCCTGCGCGCCGAGCGCGAGCAGGGCATCACCATCGACGTGGCCTACCGCTACTTCTCGACGCCGAAGCGCTCCTTCATCATCGCGGACACCCCCGGCCACGTTCAGTACACGCGGAACATGGTCACCGGCGCGTCCACGGCGAACGCCGCGATCATCCTCATCGACGCCCGCAACGGCGTGGCGCAGCAGAGCCGCCGGCACGCCTTCATCGCGTCGCTCCTCGGCATCCCGCACCTGATCGTCGCGGTCAACAAGATGGACCTCGTCGACTACGCCGAGGAGCGCTACGACCAGATCCGCCGCGAGTTCCGCGACTGGGCGGCCAAGCTCGGCCAGGTCGACCTGCGCTTCATCCCCATCTCGGCCCTCAACGGCGACATGGTGGTGACCCGCGGCGAGAAGATGCCGTGGTACCGCGGGTGGACGCTGCTCGGGCTGCTCGAGGACCTCGAGATCGGCACCGACCGGAACCTCATCGACTTCCGCTTCCCGGTGCAGCTGGTGTCCCGGCCGCAGACGGAGGACCTGCACGACTTCCGCGGCTACATGGGCCGCATCGAGTCCGGCGCCATCGCGGTGGGGGAGGAGATCGTCGTGCTGCCCAGCGGGCTGCGAAGCAAGGTCAAGGAGATCGTCACCTTCGACGGGAACCTGGATCACGCCTTCACGCCGCAGTCGGTCACGATCACGCTCGAGGACGACATCGACATCAGCCGCGGCGACACCATCGTGCGGCCGCACAACGTGCCGCGCATGGAGTCGGAGTTCGAGGCCGCGGTCTGCTGGATGAGCGACGAGCCCATGCAGCCGCGCAAGAAGTACCTGATCAAGCACACCACGCGGACCGTGCGGGGCTTCATCAAGGACCTGCGCTACCGGATCGACATCGACACCCTGCACCGGGACAAGGAGTCCCCGACGCTGGAGCTCAACGAGATCGGCCGCTGCATCCTCAAGACGCAGAAGCCGCTGTACTGCGACGACTACCGCGAGAACCGCGCGACCGGCAGCTTCATCATCATCGACGAGCTGACGAACCTGACCGTCGGCGCCGGCATGATCTGGCGCGAGCGTCACGAGGCGCCGGGCGCCGCCGAGTAGAGGCTGCACGTCGCGGTGCCTGGCAGCGGAGCGTGAAAACGCACACCCCGGTGCCAGGCACCGGAGCGTGCATCTGCTCAGTACAGGTTCGGGCCGGTCATGCAGCCCTCGACGAAGTCGCGGCCTTCCCAGCCACCTTCCCAGTCCCACGAGAAGTGCATGTGGTGGTGGTGGAAGGGCCAGCCGTCGCCGTAGGCCATGGAGTAGTAGAAGCCCTGGTGCTGCTCGGCGGTGATCATCCCCTCGTCCAGCAGCACGTCGGCGGCGTCCTGGAGCATGGGCGCGATCAGCGTGTCGACGCCGATGACGCGGACGTGCTCGGACTCGAAGAGCTGCGCCATGAAGTAGGCGCTCCGCTCGGCGTCGAGGATGTTCGGCTCCTGCGTGCAGAAGTAGTTGTCGTTGACGCAGACGGGGCGGCCGGCGTTGTCCTCACCCGTCTGGTAGTAGGCGATGTCCATGTCGTTGCCGTTCTCGTGCGTGCCCTCGGGGTGCCGCAGCTGGCCCTGGGCGAAGCCGGGCGTCGCGCCGTCGCGCTCGCTCATGTCGAGCAGGCCGAGCACGTTGGTGTCCTCGAAGGCCTCCGCCGTGCGGCGTGACGCCTCGCGCACCAGGTAGATGAGCTCGCGGCGCAGGCTCGACCACACGGGCGGGTGGTCCAGGAAGTGGCCGTCCTCGACGAAGTTGTTCCGCGGGAACTGCATGATCCGGTTGCAGGAGCCGTTGGGGTCCGTCGGGGCCTCGTCCGGGTAGAAGGCGTCGCAGTCGAGGCCTTCGTGAAAGGAGCTGCGGCGCACGATGAGCTCGTAGTTGGCCTCCGCCAGCGCCCAGGCGGCCACGTAGAGGTAGTGACGGCGGTCCTGGTCGGTGGGGTTGAAGAAGGCCACGCGCTCGTAGCTGAGCTGGGCCTGCGAGCCCCAGATGACCTCGCCGTCGGCGTCCGTCTCGATGAGGTCGAGGTCGGTGTTGCCGGTGCCCGAGCCGTCGATCACGAGCTCGACCGAGACCCAGCGCCCGGGCGGCACGTCGATGCCGTACCAGTCGACGTCGCCGCTGCAGAGCTGCAGGTCGGGGTAGCTCGTGTGGTTCTCGGGGGACAGCGCCATGGCGTCGTCGATCGTCTCGTTCAACAGCTCGGCGCAGTCGTCCGCGAGCTCGGGCAGGGGCTCGAGCTGCGGCGTCTCGTCGGGGGTGGGCTCCTCGTCGTCGTCGTCGTCATCGCCGCCGCCGGAACGGGGCGTCGAGCAGGCCGAGAGCGCGAGGATGGCCAGGGCCAGAAGAGCCAGAAGATCGCTGCGTCGCATCGAGAAACTCCCTCACCCGGAGCGCGGGCGGCGGGTGTCTATCAAAGGGGCCTGCCGGCGGCAAGCTGGGAGTCGGGGCTGGGGATTCAGAAGGTCCCGGAGATGCCCGCCAGCAGGCCGCCCTGGTTCGGCGCCAGCCACAGGCTCCGGACGGCGACCGAGGACCGCTCGGAGAGGTGGCGGCGATCCGCCTCGTCCTTCACCGCGGCGACGCTCAGCGCGGCGTTCGCCACCATCACCGCTTCGCCGACCAGCTGCGCCCCCACGGTGACGGTCAGCAGGACGGGCATGGGGT
>JAJDAI010000845.1 GCA_029261955.1 Deltaproteobacteria bacterium
GCCCGATCTCAAGGCGCTGCTCGCGAAGGTCGACGACGCGAACCGCGGGGAGTCGTCCCACGCCGTCATCGAGATGCAGGTCAAGACGAAGCGCTTCGAGCGCACGATGAAGATGGAGAACTGGAGCGAGGGCGCCGAGCACTCGCTCATCAAGATCCTCGAGCCGGCGAAGGACCAGGGCGTCGCGACCCTCAAGGTCGACGAGAACCTCTGGAACTACCTGCCCAACACCGACCGCACCATGAAGGTGCCGGCCGCGATGATGTCGGGCGCCTGGATGGGCAGCCACCTCTCCAACGACGACCTCGTGCGCGAGAGCCGCTTCAGCGACGACTACACCTTCGCGCTGACCACCTCGACGACCGACGACTTCATCATCCGCTGCACCCCGAAGCCCGACACCCCCGTCGTCTGGGGCCACGTGGACGTGACGGTCACCGCGGACGGCGTGCCCGTGCGGCAGGTCTTCTTCGACGAGGACCAGGTCAAGATCCGCACCATGGACTTCACCGACCGCCAGACCATCGGCGGCCGGATCACGCCCATGACCATGACGGTCACGCCGCACGACAAGCCGGGCGAGTTCACGAGCTTCAAGTTCCTGGAGTTGCAGTACGACCCGGAGCTGCCCGAGGGCTTCTTCTCCATCCAGTCACTGAAGCGCTAGATGCTCGCCTCCCTCGCCTGGCGCAACCTCTGGCGGCACCGCCGCCGCACCCTGCTCACGTCGGCGACGATGGCCTTCTCCGTCGCGATCTGCCTGGCCATGAACGGCTTCGCGGCCGGCTTCCTGGAGTCCATGCGGGCGGCGATCGTCGACCGGCAGCTGGGGCACATCCAGCTGCACCACGCCGACTACCCGAGCTCCGGGTCCCTCTTCGACTCGGTGCCCGACGCCAACACCGTCCTGACCGAGCTGCAGGCCATGCCCAACGTCGCGCTCGCCGCGCCGCGCATCCAGGGCTTCGCGCTCTTCGCGGGCAAGGGCGAGGACGCGGCCACAGGCGCGTTCACCGGCGTGGACCCCGCAGCGGAAGCCGCGCTCACCAAGGTCGAGCAGCGCCTCATCGAGGGCGCCTGGCTCTCGGACCCCGTGGGCACCACGGTCGTCGGCGAGCGGCTGGCGGAGGAGCTCGACCTGAAGGTGGGCGGCGACCTGCTCGTCGTCACCAACGCGGTCGACGGCTCCTTCGGGGACCGCGTCTACCGCGTCGTCGGCATCACCAGGACGAACAACCTGAACCTCGACAAGGGCGCGTTCCTGACGATCGCCGACGCCCAGGATCTGCTCGCCCTCGGCGACGCCATCCACGAGCTCGTCGTGCTGACCGACGACACCGACGCGATCGCGTCCATCCAGGCCGCCGCCGCGGCCAAGTGGCCGAAGCTGTCCGTCCGAGCCTGGTGGGACGTCTCGCCGGAGACCCTCGCGATGCAGGGCATGACCCAGGCGAGCATGGCCTTCTTCACCTTCCTCATCGTCGGCGTGGCGGCCTTCATCATCATCAACACGCTGCTGATGTCGGTCTACGAACGCACCCGGGAGCTGGGGATCCTGCTCGCCATCGGCATGCGGCCGAAGCAGGTCGTGCGCCTCATCCTCGTGGAGTCCACGCTGCTGGCGGCGCTCTCGGGGGCGCTGGGGCTGGCCATCGGCGGGGCGGGGCTCATCTACCTGGCGACCGAGGGCGTCGCGATGACCGACGGCGAGGGCTGGGCCATGGGCGCGACCATCTTCGACCCCATCATCAAGGCGCAAGTGACCACCGCCGGCGTCGTCACCCCCCTCATCACCCTGCTCGCGGTCGGGGTCGTCGGCGGACTCTGGCCGGCCCTGCGCGCAGCGAAGCTCGACCCCGTCGACGCGATTCGGGAGGAGTAGGCCGATGCTGCTGCGCATGGCGCTTCGAAACCTCCTGCGGCGCCCCGTCCAGTCGGCGCTGTGCGCTGCGGCCGTGGCCGCCGGCCTGGCGATGACGGTGTTCATCACCAACTTCCAGCACGGCAGCTGGGCCTCGATGCTCCAGGACACCGTGCAGGCCATGGCCGGGCACGTGGTCGTGCAGCCCGACGGCTTCCAGGACAGCAAGGACCTCGACCTGCTCCTGGAGGACACGACCGCCATCGCCGACTCGGTGCGCGCGGCGATCCCCGGCGCCACCGTGCTCCGTCGGGCCTTCCTCCAGGGCCTGCTCGCCTCCCCCACCAACACGGTCGCGGTCGCGGTGAACGGCGTCGAGCCCGGCGCCGAGAAGGCCGTCAGCCGCCTGCCCAAGAAGATCATCGAGGGCGAGTGGCTGGCCGAGGACGCAACGCGCAAAGTCGTCGTCGGCAAGGAGCTGGCGAAGAAGCTCGGCTCGACCATCGGCTCCAAGATCGTCCTGATGGTGAACAGCGGCGGCGAGATCCAGGCGGCTCCGCTGCGCATCGGCGGCATCTTCGAGACCGGCTCGATGCAGACGGACAGCTTCTTCGCGCTGGTCCCGCTCGTCACGGCGCAGGGCCTGCTGCCGGAGCTCAGCGACCCCGCAACGCAGATCGCGCTCCAGCTCGACTCCCTCCGCGTGCCCCCGGCCACCCTGGCGGCCTTCGGGTCGGCGACGGCGGGCCCCGGCCGCGAGGTCCTGCACTGGCACGACGCGATCCCCGAGCTGCTCGAGCAGTCCGAGATGGACAAGGCCGGCGGAGACGTCATCTGGATCGCGCTGGCGGCCATCGTCAGCATCGGCGTGCTCAACGTGCTGCTCATGAGCCTCTTTCACCGCACCCGCGAACTGGGCGTGATGAAGGCGGTCGGCATGCGGCCGAGCCAGGTCGCGCGGCTGCTGGCCTGGGAGGGTGCGCTCATCGGCCTCGCCGGTGCGGTCGTGGGCCTCGCGGTCGGTCTCGCCTTCAGTTGGCCGATCGTGCACTACGGGCTCGACTTCGCCGCCATGCAGACCTCCGCCCCGAGCAACGTCGCCGTGGACACCCTGATGAAGGGCCAGTTCATGTGGGCGCGCGACCTCGCCTGGTCCGCCTTCTTCCTCGTCCTGTGTGTCCTCGCGTCCCTCTGGCCGGCCGTCCGGGCTGCGCGACTGCAGCCCGTCGACGCCATGCGTCACGTCTAGGAGCCCCTGCATGCCCATCGTCTCAGTCCGCAACGCGACCCGGCACTACGAGCAGGGAGCCGGCCTCGTCCGCGCCCTCCAGGGGGTCGATCTGGACCTGGAAGCCGGCGAGTTCACCGCACTCATGGGCCCCTCGGGCTCGGGCAAGACCACGCTGCTCAACCTGATCGGCGGCCTGGACACCCCGACCGAGGGCAGCATCGAGGTCGACGGCATGACCATCAGCGCGCTGAGCGGCAACGAGCTCTCGGACCTGCGCCGGGACCGCATCGGCTTCATCTTCCAGTCCTACAACCTGGTCCCGGTGCTCACGGCGCGCGAGAACACCGAGTTCGTGATGATGCTGCAGGGTGTCTCGCCCAAGGAGCGCAAGGAGCGCGCGAACGCGACCCTCGCCTCGGTGGGCCTGGCGGGGATGGAGCACCGCCGCCCCGGAGAGCTGAGCGGCGGTCAGCAGCAGCGCGTCGCCGTCGCCCGCGCCATCGCGACCCAGCCCGCCATCGTGCTGGCCGACGAGCCGACGGCGAACCTCGACTCCGAGACCAAGGCCGAGCTCATCGCGCTCATGCGGAGGCTGAACGAGGAACAGGGCGTGACCTTCCTCTTCTCGACCCACGACCCGGAGATCATCGAGGCCGCGCGCCGCGTGGTCCGCCTGCGGGACGGCCGCATCGAGACGGACGAGCGCCGGGACTGATGGGCAGAAGCGGCAGGCTTCTGCCAAGGAGACCGCAAGGTTCCCCCTGACCCCCCAAGTGTCCTGACCCCACCCGGTGTCCTGACC
>JAJDAI010000846.1 GCA_029261955.1 Deltaproteobacteria bacterium
GGCGACGACGAAGGCCGCGGCGGTGCCCGGCACGTAGTCGCGCTGGTTGGCGACCGCCGTGATCAGCTCGGCCATGTTGCGGCCGTCCACCCACTCCAGGACGAGGTAGGTGCCCTCACCGGAGCGACCGTAGTCGAGCACCTGGACGATGTTGTGGTGCCGCAGGGACGCGCCCAAACGGGCCTCGTCGCGGAACAGGGACAGGACGTCTTCGTTGTTGGCCCAGCGGGGGTGGATCTTCTTGATCACCACCTTGCGCCGGAAGCCGTTCGGGCCCTCGAGGCGGGCGAGGAACACCTCGGCCATCCCGCCCACGGCGATGCGCCGCTCGAGTTGATATTCCCGTCTTGTCCCGACTGACTCCAACAGATCCGCCCCTCAACGAGTTCCGCCTACCTCCGACCTTACGGTCGCCCCGACAAGCCGGTCAAGGTTTCTCGGCGGGGTCCGAAATCGGGGGGCGGCCCTCTACAGGGTCAGCGACCCGTCCACTCCGGGCGCTGCCGCTCGGTGACCGAGCGCAGACCGACCAGCGCGTCGGAGCTGGTGAAGATCGACTCGAGCCGGTCGAGCTCCAGCTGGAGGCCCTGGGCCAGCGGCTTGTCGGCGCCGCCGTCGATGAGCTCGGCCGCGGCCAGCAGGGCCAAGGGAGCCTTGCGACCCAGCGCCTTGCCGTCCTTCGCGACGAGGCTCGCGGCCGCGTCCGACAGGCCCTCGGGGGTGCCGGTGGAGCGACCGTCGGCGTAGGCCTCCTCGACCGCCGGATCCGCGCTGCGGGGGGCGTACTTCGAGGGCACACCGGCGTTGAGCCAACGGGCGACTGCGTCGTCGAGCTCCGCCACCGGGACCGCTTCGAGCACGAGGCCGGCGGACACGGCGTCGCGGGCGAAGAGCGGGCGACCGGTGAAGATGAGGCGACGGGCCAGGGGCCGGCCGACGATGCGCGGGAGGCGCTGCGTGCCGCCCAGACCGGGGTAGATGCCGATGCCGGTCTCGGGAAGCGCGAAGCTCGCGGTGTTGGAGCAGACGATGCCGTGGCAGGCCAGCGCCAGCTCGACGCCGCCGCCCAGCGCCATGCCCTGGACCCGCGCGACGACGGGGACGGGCGAGGCCTCGATGCGGTTGAGCAGGTCCTGGCCGTCCTTCGTGACCTCCCCGATCCCGTCGATCTGGTCGGACTGGATGCGGTCGATGAACCAGGAGATGTCCGCGCCCGCGACGAAGGCCTTGCCGGCCGAAGCCAGGATGATGCCGCGCAGGTTCGGCGTGGCGAGGGCCTCGTCGAAGCGGTCGCTGAGCTGGCCCATGACCTCGGGGTCGAGCGCGCCCAGCACCTCGGGGCGGTTGATGGTGACGGTCGCGATGCCGTCGGCCACGTCCAGGTCGACGCGTCGGAAGGCGAAGGCCTCCCGCCCGGCCTGCACGGCGTCGGTGATGCAGCTCGGCACCTCCAGCTCGGGCCAGGCTTCGGCCAGCACGGCGCAGCGGCGAGCGGCTTCGGCCAGGCCGTCCCGGTTCATCAGCTCGAAGGGGCCGGCGGCCCAGCGCAGGCCGATGCGGGCGCCGCGGTCGACGTCCTCCAGCGAGCTGACGCCCTCGTCCACGATCGCGCCGGCGACCGAGAAGGTCACGCCCAGAAGCCGGTCGCGCACGGCGCCGCGTACCGCGGGATCCGCGCTCGCCTCGCCGTCCAGAGGCCACAGCTCCTTCGTGGCCACCTGCTCCTTGAGGCGCTCGGACGGCTCGTAGAAGGCGCCCAGCTCCGTGCCCAGCGTGCCCGCGGCGTGCATCGCCACCGGGATGCCCGTCACGTTCATCAGCTGGAAGGGGCCCATGCCGATCTCGAAGGCGGCCTTCGCCTCGGCCTCGATGGTGGCGATGTCGGCGACGCCCTCCTCCAGGAGCCGCACGGCCTCGTTGAGCCAGGGCACGAAGAAGCGGTTGACCACGAAGCCGGGGGCGTCCTTGCAGACCAGGGCGGTCTTGCCGTGCGCTTCCGCGAAGCGAACCATCGCCTGGACGACCTCGGGGCGGGTCAGGTGGCCGGGGATGACCTCGAGCAGCCGGTTCTTCGCGGGGTGGAAGAAGTAGTGCAGGCCCACGACGTGGCCGGGGCGGCGGGTCACGGACGCCAGCTCGCCGACGTAGAAGCTGGAGGTGTTGGTCGCCAGCACGCAGCCATCGCGGCAGATGCCGTCGAGCTTGCGGAACAGCTCCTTCTTGATCAGCAGGTCCTCGAAGACCGCCTCGATCACGAGGTCCGCCTGGGCGAGGCCTTCGAGGCCGCCTACCGGGGTGACGCGCGAGAGCACGGCTTCGGCCGCTTCGGGCTTGAGGATCCGGCGCTCCACCGCCTGCTCGAGGCTGCGGCGGATGTGGTCGACGCCCTTCGTGGCGCGCTCCAGATCGAGGTCGGCGAGCAGGACGTCGAAGCCCTGCTGCGCGATCTTCTGGGCGATGCCCGCGCCCATGTTGCCAGCGCCGACTACTGCGACCGTCGAGGGGAAGAAACCGTGATCCATGGTGTGCTCCGAAGCTCCCCGGAGTCCGGGGGCTGCGAAACCTAACCGCAGTTCAGGGGCTTGTCGAGACGGATGCCGGGGGGCCGGCGGAGGGGGCGCGGCGGGGGCCTATCCGGGCTCGATCGGATCGCAGTTCTCGTCGTATCCCTCGTCGATCTGGCCGTCGCAGTCGTTGTCGATGTTGTCGCACTGCTC
>JAJDAI010000847.1 GCA_029261955.1 Deltaproteobacteria bacterium
ACCGGTACGCGCTCACAGGCTCTCCTTTGCGAAGAAGGCCGCGGCTTTTTTTAGGATCTCGCGCTCCGTCCGCAGGACCTTGTTCTCCCGACGAAGGCGCTTCAACTCGGTCCGCTCCTCGCTGCTCAACGCTCCCGGAGCACGGCTCTTCTCAGCCTGCTCGAGCCACCGACTCACCATGCTCGGGCTGAGGCCCAGGTCCCGCGCCACCTCGGCCCGAGAGAGGCCCTCCGCGACCACCAACTTCACCGCCTCCGCCTTGAACTCCGGAGTGAACTCTCTGCGCTTCCTCTTCGTCGTCATCCCACCTCCCTGAATTGCTTATCAGGTGGTCCGGCAAAACGTGCAGGGTCAGTGGGCGCTGGCAGAGAGCGAGACCGCGGCCCCGGAAGTTCGTCCGACCGGCGTTCCGAAACCTGATGGTTGTGGAGCCCCGGTCTGGATCAGGTTGTGGACCCGGTTATGGCGGCTCTCCCGGCGGGTGCCTCTTGAACCCCCTCGCGGCGGGGCCACTCTCCAGCCTCGCGCAGGCGCCGGCGCAGAGTGCTGATGCCCACGCCCATCGCGCCCGCAGTCGCCTTCAGCCCGTTCCCCTCGCGGAGCATCGCCAGCGCGGGCCGCAGGTCGATCTCCACCTTCGGGCGGCCGCAGTGCTTCCCCGAGGCCTGAGCCCTGCGCACGCCGGCCGTGACGCGCTCGACGATCATCTCGCGCTCGAACTCGGCGAAAGCGCCGAGCAGCTGGAGTAGGAGGCGGCCGCTGACAGCTGTCGTGTCGATCCCGGGGGCGCGGGCCGAGGCGAAGCCCACGCCCCAAGACTGGAGGTCGTCCAGCACGCTCAGCAGGTGCTGCAGGCTGCGGCCGAGCCGGTCCAGCTTCCAGACGAGCACCACGTCGAGCCGGCCCGCCTGTGCGTCAGCGAGGAGCCGGTCGAGCTCGGGGCGGCTGGTCTTCGTACCCGAGACGCCTTCGTCGACGTACTCGGCCGTGATCTTCCAGTCGCGTTGAACTGCAAGGCGACGGAGCTCCTCAACCTGGAGCTGCGCGTCCTGGTCCCCAGTAGAGGCGCGCGCGTAGATCCCGACGCGCTTCGGCTTCGTCGTGCCCATGTGAAGAACGTAACCAGTCGGGTCGCGCTCGTAGAGGGGCGGATGCGAGCGGATGGCGATTCCGCCTGGAGCACGGAGCACGGAGCCGGACGCCCCCTGGCCTCTCTGCCTGCGCGGCCACGCCTGCGCCGGACGAGCGCTGGTCCAGCTACGGGGTAGCGCCGAATGCGCGATCCGCGGTTCACACCCGGGTCCGCTCCAACCACAGCTGCGTGCTTGACACCGCCCCCCTTTCCCGACGCCGGATTGCCCACCGTTTGCCTGCCTCGCTGGACGTGCTCAGTCGTAAGCTGTGGCGCGCCGGAGCCTCAGACAGGGAGGCTGCCTGCAGCTTCATGGGGGTGTGATGTTCGAGACCAGAAGCAAGGGTCGATCCGTTCGCCCTCAAGCCCGGAGCGCGGGCCCGTCGCTCGTCGCAGTGCTCGCCTGGGGCGCGCTTGCGCTTTCGTCCTGCACCCCCGACACCGACGGCGACGGCGTGCCCGACGCCGAGGACTGCGCCCCCAACGATGCCGCGACCTTCCCCGGCGCGCCAGAGCTGTGCGACGAGCGCGACAACGACTGCGACGGCATCGTGCCCGAGGGCGAGCTGGTTGACGTGGACGGCGACGGCTTCACGCCTTGCGCGGGCGACTGCGCGGACGAAGACCCCGAGCGGAACCCAGACGCCCTGGACCTCTGCGACCGCATCGACGACGACTGCGACGGCGCGCCGGACGACGACGGTGCCATCGGGCCCGAGGGCGCGGCCCCCATCGAGGGCGTGATGACGATCCAGGATGCGTGGGCGTCGTTCCGGCGGCCGGACGGTGCATCAACCAGCCCAGCACATCAGATCGACGAGGTGGAGGGACCGGGCGACGTCAATGGGGACGGCTACGCGGACGTGCTGCTGGCGACGGCCGCTGGGCCCGTCTGGCTCTTCTACGGTCCCTTCTGCGCGGGCGAGTACACGATGGACCAGGCCGACGCGGTCCTGTACTCGTCAGGTGTGTGGAGCGGACGTCGGTTGTTCCCGCTCGGCGACTTGAACAGCGATGGCTTCGCGGAAGTGCAGGTCGATGGGGAGGTGTGGGCGGGGCCCGTACGCGGCGAACAACTACCCGAGGACGCGAGCTGGTGGTTCTCGTCGGGTCATGGCATGGGGCCTCTCGAATCCTTCGCGTCGGGTGACTTCAACGGCGACGGCATGGCAGATCTCGCCGCCGGCTCCGGTCGATCGCTCGGCTGGCCGCCGACCGACGAAACGTTCCCGGACGGGACGCCCGCAGACCGATCGACGGGCCAAGTCGCGGTATTCCTGGGTCCATTGGCGGCGGGTGCTCTGAACACCGGAGAGGCGGACGCTTGGCTGGTGGGTGAAGGCCATGCCCACCACCTCGGCACCTCCCTGGCCGCAGCCGATGACATCAGTGGCGACGGGGCGGACGAGCTCTTCGTTGGCGCAGGCGGGTATGTCGAGAGCGACTCCCCGCGGGTTGGGGCTGTCTACCTTGTCCACTCACCGTTCGCGGGGGTGGTGCATGTGGGGGACGAGCCGACGAAGTGGGTGGGTAGCCAGGGCGTGGGGCTTCCTTCGGAGGGCCTGGGAGGACTCGTCGTTTCTCCGGGGGACCTGACGGGCGATGGGGTGCCGGATGCGTTGGCGTCGGGGAGTGCACAGCGCTCCTACGTGCTCGACGGGGGGACCGCACCGGGACGCCATCAAGTAGGAGGGGGCGATCTGGCCCCGATCGCGCTCGACAACACCGGCTGGGCGCTGGACGCCGGAGATCTGAACGGAAACGGTCAACTGGATGTGATCTCCGGTCGCTGGTTTGTTGTCGATGTCTTCCTGGACGTGATCCCGCGGGAGGTTGACGGATTGACCTGGGAGCCGCGGGTCGAGGGGTTCGAGCCGAACACGCCTCGCTACTTCGAGTCCTCCGGCGGCACGGTCGCTGGTGACTTGAACAACGACGGGGTGGATGACTTCGCACTGGCAGGAGACCGATCTGCCTCCTTGCCCGGTCCAGTGGACGGCGTGTTTCTCTTCCTGGGAAGGCGCTGAGATCGACTTGCAAGGGCGGCGCCGAGCTCTATTCGGATCAGGAGGCCGTCAATCCTGTCGAGCTGAAACCAGCGGTTTGCTGCCGGAAGCGGTGGCGAGATGTCGAGTGCCAGTAGTGGGTCGTTCGGCAGGACTTGAGGCATTGGCCCAAGCTCGCTTCCGTCCAGTAGGAGCGCGCGGGTGATTCCGAGGCCTGAGCCAAATCCGAACACGCCGAGGGTCGGGCGCTCGCGCTCAGACTCCGGCCGATACCCATGGCTGACAATCAGCCACACTACGTTCCCCAGCCGCCGCGCGCTCCACTGGATCGAGGGTATCCACGCTCTCCCGGGCGCGGGGTCCTCGGGCCGCAGTGGGTCGACGGAATCCGTGGCTAGGGTTCGGCCCAGGTATCTCCATCCCCCCTCCTCCATGACCTCCGTGCCGTCTTCGTCTCGCGCACGCCGAAGGAAGTCGCCGTAGTCAACTCCCTGTTCCACGGTCAGTCCATCCACCCGCACAGTGATCCAGTCGACCGGGTTGTCTCGGTGATACTCCTGCTCGTGGACCGTGGTTCCTCGAATCAGCTCCCCGTTGGCCATGGCCTCGCGGAAGCCGGTCCACAAGTCCTCCCCCGAAAACGGCGAGTTCGGCAGAATGACGGGATTCTGCGGTGCCTCGGGGTGGTTCTTGAGGATCGAAGCGCCCCGCTGATAGCCGTTCCACTGCGGGTTCCTGAACTGCGGGTCGGCGTAGGTGGTGCCCTTCACCGGCGCCGAGTGGGTCAACCCCCAGAGGAACAGCGCCTCGGCGACGTGGAGACCGGCCCAGAAGTCGTGACGAGGGTGGTTCTCCGGCACCGACGCGACCAGCTGATCCATTGAGTCAAGGCCAAATGTGCGTGGAGGCAGGACACCCGGATTGTGAAACGCGGGGCTGGGCGGGGGGAGGAGGTCGAGGTTGGTGTCCTGGAGCAGACGGACGTTGTCGTTTGCCTCGAGGGCGTACTTCACCCTCTGCAGAGCCATCGTTCGGTTGGTATCCGCCAGGAGCCCCGTGCCGCTAGGCCATTCCCACTGCTGGGCGAGGAGGGGGGCGATGTAGTTGCTCGCCAGGGGGCTGGAGCAAACGGGTCGGGTGCGACCGCGGTCGTCCAGTCCCAGGATTTGGAATGCTTGATAGTCATCCTGGCAGACGGGAAGGTCATCGATCTCTGTCGGCTCCGCGACGCAGGTCCACTCGCGTGGGATTTGAAGTTCGGGCTCAGCCTCCAAGGCCGTCTGCCAGAAGAGCGAGCCATGCCAGTCCCGCCCTCGCCGCTGAAGCAGCACCGGGAGGAGGTTCGTTCGGCCGCTGGCGGGGTACAGGGGTTCGCCGGTGTCATCCTCTTCGGGCTCTTCCTCCGCTTCCTGACCGGAGGGCAGGAAATCGGGCAGGAGTTGGTCCTGGTACTGCCCTGCGACCATGTCGAGTCCGGCCTCGATCCAGAGCTGGTGCGGCTTGCGGCCGCCCCCTATGGCCATGATGGTCGCCCCGTTGCTGTCGTCCTCCAGCTGAGCCGTCAGGTCGGTCAAGAGTCCCTGACGGGAGGCAACGCGGGCCTTGCCGACCTTGGAGAGCCACTCGTTTGGGAATGGCCCCCATCCGACGATCCGTTCGGCGCCGAGGCCGTGCCCATCGACATCCTCCAAGAAGCCCTGGAGGGCCTCCACCGCGAGTTGCGCCCGCTCGAGCCAGTGCTGGCGGAAGGCATCCGAGTAGGACTCTGGCAGCCCGTCGGGACCCTCCACCGGGATCTCGATCTGGTTGGGCCCCCACTCCAGCCGAACTCGAGTCTCGTCATCTCCCTGCCCAGCGGTGGTGCTCTGTCCCTCCGCGTACACATCCGCGGGGTTCGCGCTCGCCTCGTAGGGCAGCGGCGGGACGAGGAACATCTCCCACTGGATCGCGAAGAAGACACGTTGGCCCCAGTAGGTGCCCCGCAGCGGGAAGGTCTTCGGGATGTCAGAGGGAATCGGGTCGGTTGCTGTGCTCTCCCCATTGAAGAACGACTGGAAAAGCACCGCACGGTAGGCGTCCGTCGCGGAGGGGCTGGGGAGCGTCAGCGGCTGATAGAAAGCACCTGGCTGCCACGCATCAGCCCAGACTCTGTCCCACGAGTTCTGGCCGCCCCAGTACACGATGGGGAACTGCTTCCAGCGGAAGTCCGGGGTAGCCGCGCCGACAGCCGCACCCTTCCACGGAGCGCCGCGGAACGAAGTCACTGGGGTCTTGTACCCCGGCCAGAGCACCCCCGGCGAAACCCAGGCGGCAGGCGCGGCGAAGGCCCGGTCCAGCGCCGCATCGAAGCGCAGCAACAGGTGCCCCGAAACGTCATCGATCACCTTCGACCGGGGCAACCGAAGGACGGGCGAGGGGAGCGTCCCCGAGTGCACCAAGTTGGCCCATGGCGTGCCCGCGTGGGCGTGGTCACCGGTGGAGAAGCGACGCTCCAGCTCCATGCCGGGCAGGAAGTGGGGCCTGCGGTGAAAGACTAGAGTGTGCTGGGACCCATCATCCCCATAGGGACCGTGCGCCCAGAAGAGGTTCTGGACGATGAGCAAGGCATCGCCCGGGGTCGGTGTCGCGAACGCATTCGCTGTCCACGACGCCGCCAGCTCCACCGCCCCGAAGGTGTATCGGCTGTTGAGCGGCTCGTCCCCTCGCCCCTCGGCGGTCAGCTCGGGCACCCCCAACCACGGCCGGCCTTGCCGCCCGAGGAAGAGGTTGCGGGCCAGCAGGGCCTGCGAGCCGCTCGCCTGCCAGGTGCTCGGCGCGCCGGCCAGTAGCACGGACCGCACGGCGTTGACGGCGAAGGTGTTGTGGCTGAGGTCGAGACGGAGGCCCCGGCTCGGCTCCGCGACCAGCCCCGTGTCCAGGTAGTGGGCGAGGTTGGCCTGGGCGCGCACCTCGAGGGTGGACGGAGGCGCCAGCGGAGGCGCCGCGAGCCCGCCCAGGTGCAGGCCCACCGCCTCGTCGTCGCCGGTCTGGGGAAGCGGCAGGAGCGGGAAGCGCCGCCGGTTCGGGGCGGTGAACTCGTTGCCGAGCAGCCTCAGGGTGGCATCCGCGGAGGTCGCCTGCGCGCTCGGTGGCAGCCCTGCCGAGTCGTCCACCCGCAGCCCGAGCGCGTTGTCGGTGAACTGGCAGTCCACCACGGCCCAGCGCGGAGCGCCGCCCCAGGTCGTCAGAACAAGGCCCGTACCGCAGCGGTCGAAGCGACTGCGTTCGACGTCGATCTCCGCGACCCCGTCCGCCCGCACACCCTCGTCGCAGGCGCGGAACCCCGAGTCCTCGACCACCAGCGCGGAGGGCGCCAGCGGTGAGGTCGCCATGGACACCCCCGCCATCCAGCTCCGAAGCCGCGCGCCCAGCAACCGGACGTGCACGTCGTCGGGCGTCGATGCCGCCGCAGGCCCCAGCGACTCTGCCTGCGCCGACCCCGAGCCCTGCGCGTCGACCCCGATGCCCACCGCCGCCTCGGTTCCCGGGCTGCCTTCGCCGGCCCGCGGCGGACCCAGCGTGCAGTCCACCAGATCCAGGCGGGTCTCCGGTGCAAGCCCGATGCCGCGCGCCGGCGTCCCGTCGGCCAGCGGCGACGCGACGACCTCGAAGTCGATGTGTTCGAAGCGAACGCCCGCGCCACTGGGCAACCGGATGCTGGCCCCCGCCATGGGCTCGGGCAGCTCGAAGCGAAGCGGCGTGAACAGCGTCCACCGGCAGCGCCCGGTCTCGGCGCCGCGGCCCTCCACAGTCACCAGCGTGTCCCAGGCCCCGCTGGGCAGGTAGGGGTTCACGAAGAGGTTGGCGTCCCCCGACCAGCTCTCCTCCTCGATCAAGACTCGTGGCGGCGCCGAGCTGATCAGCGCCCAGAACGCCGCCGCATCGAGCGCGGCGCGCACCGTGGGGAACTCCTGCTCCCCACTTCCAACGATCAGCTTGATCGGCACGGTGGTTCCCCCCGCTCTTCAGTTGGTCCCTAGTCCTCGGCCTTCGCTGACGGTCGCACCCCCGGCCGGATCGCCCTGTAGACGCCTGCCGTGCGAATCCCGTCGTCGGAGAAGGAAGCCGCCGGAGCCTCAGAGGCTACTGCCCCTTCACCAGGGGCCGCGCTTCGGCCCCTTGCCCTCCCGCCCGCACGAGGCTGTTGATCGCCTGAGGGAGCCAGCCAGGGCAGGAGCCGCAACATGGGAAGCCAAGGGTCCGCGACGCGGCCAGAGCCGCAGTCTGTGGATGCGGCCTTTCCGGCCGCATCCTGTCGGAGGTCGCGAGCATCGCAGCAGCAGTCCCTCTGGCCGCCCCTCTGGCGGTCACTAGGCACGATCAGAACGGCTTCGCGACGAGCCAGACCGAGATCGTGGCCTTCTTCCTGTCCGCGGCGCCGCCGGTGCTCGTGCCGATCTTCGGGACCAGCACGATCTTCGCGTACTGGGTCACGTCGGTGGCCGCGGAGGAGATCTTCATCCCCATGGGGACGCCGCCAGCGATGTCGGTGGAATCGTAGAGCGTGGCAGACCCGTCGATGAAGTCTGTACCGTTGGGAGTGTGCCGGTAGCCGATCTTGATCCAGCCGTCGTCGTCTACGTCGTGCACGAGGACGTAGAGGGAGGCGTTCTTCGCGGCCAGAACATCGGTTTCGATGCGTGCGAAGTTGTCCTCAAAGTCTCCATTGCTGGCGGAAGCGATGATCTGGCGATCGACGAGCTTGATGAATTGCATGTGCTGAGTCCTAGAAGAGGGCGCGCCGGTGTGCATCGCGCGGCACAGCCGCGCAGCGCGCAGTTCACGATCAAAGAGGACTCGACGCACGAATACGGAGGGTCCCCACCCACAAGCCGCGATGCGGCTGACCTCAAGAAGCTAGTGCGCGGGATATCGCACGGTCAAGCCGAAAAGACTCCGTGCTGCCAAGCACTTAGACTCTATACGAAAGCCGAGCATGCAGCCGTGTCCAGCATCTCGCCGGAGCTCGCGCGGCAGCACCCGTGGGCCGATTTCGCGCACCGGCGCTGAAGAACCGCCCTGATCGGGGGGTCTTCTTCCGTATGTGCGGAATTCGTCAGCGGCGGAAGAGGCCCCACCCGGCCCGCAGGAGCTCCCGCACTTCCTCGTGCCGCGCGTCCCCGTGGCCGCGCAGGCGGGTAGGGCGAAGTCAACGGGGGAAGCTCGAGCTGGAAGTCACGTGGGAGGCCGGAGAGCGTGTCGAGGTTGCAGCGCGCGCCCAGCGGGTCGCGCGCAGTGGGTGCGTTCAGCGGCCCGTGTGGGCCCCCTCGTGCAGAGAGGAGAGGCGCCAACGGATGAGGCGAAGCGGTCCGGCACCCCATGGCGCCGCCGGCGACATGGCTCCGGCCGCGCCGTCGTCTTGAGCCGGGTCGCTTCTCGAGCATCGCAACCGTCCGAGTTCCCGCGTCTTCCGCCTGTCTATCGACCTTCCAGCATTTTCGTCCCTGATTTCGCACGACAATGCTCCACGTGAGTCGTGCCCCTGAGCTAGATCGCGGTGCACGGCCCGGAGGGACGGGCGATGGCACAGGACTCCCAGATCAGCTTCCGGGTTGCAGGTTCCCTGCGGCGCCGTCTGCAGCGTTGACCTTGCCCGGTTTTCACGGACCACTTCGTTAGGTCGCTTCTCGGTTTCTGAGGATACCCGCAGGCAGCTGTGCCGGGCCGCTGGGGACTCTCGCTACATCTTGGATGGACATGGCTCGGGTTCACGCCGCCCTCGCCTGTAGTGCCCTGTGGGCGGCCTCGTACTCGACGGGGCTGACGTAGCCGAGTGTGGAGTGCCTCCTGCGATGGTTGTAGAAGCCGTGGATGTAGTCGCCGACGGCCCGTCGTGCCTCGGCCTCGTCGCGCCAGGGTCCTTCTGGGATGACGAGCTCCTGCTCCATGGTGCCGAAGAAGGACTCGGCGACGGCGTTGTCCCAGCAGTTGCCCTTGCGGCTCATGGAGGGAGTCGCGCCGATAGCCTGGAGGGCCTCCTGGTAGTCGTCGCTGGTGTACTGAGAGCCCCTGTCGGTGTGCTGCAGGAGCCCGGCAGCCGGGGCCCGCGTGGCCACGGCCTGCTGCAACGCACTCAGGCACAGCTCCGTCCTCATGTGGCTGCGCAAGGCCCAGCCGACGACCTTGCGGCTGAACAGGTCGAGCAGGACCGCCAGGTAGACCCAGCCCTCCTTCGTGGGCAGGTACGTGATGTC
>JAJDAI010000848.1 GCA_029261955.1 Deltaproteobacteria bacterium
CGGTTCCGACGACCTCACCCTCGGGAGCCTTGTCGGCGATGGCCAGCGCGAGGTCGCCGGTGCCGCAGCAGCAGTCCAGGACGCGCGCGTCGTGGGCGGGAGCGAGCATGCGGACCGCGGTGCGGCGCCACAGGTGGTGCATGCCGCCCGAGAGCACGGAGTTCGTGCGGTCGTAGCCGGACGCGATGGAACCGAACATCGAGCGGACGGCGTCCGCTCGTTCCTTGCTGGGGAGGGACTCGATCACGGCGCCGCCCCTACCGTGCCCGCTCCGCGAGCGCCCGGGCCACCGAGGCCAGGGCTTCGCGGGCGTCCGAGGGGGGGACCACTTCGAGCGCAGCGAGGGCGGCGTCCGTGCGGTCGTCGATCTGCTGGCGCGCCAGCGCGACGGCTCCGCTGTCGTCGACCGCCTCGAGCAGGTCGTGGGTGAGGGCGTCGTCGTGCTCGCCGCGGGCCGCAGCCTCCACCCGGGCAGCGAGGCCCGGGCGATGCTGGATGGCCTGGAGCACGGGCCAGGTCAGCGTGCCCATGCCCACGTCCTGGAGCACCGACTTGCCGATGGCCTGCGGGTCGCGCGTCAGGTCGAGCAGATCGTCCAGGAGTTGGAAGGCGTAGCCCACGTCCCGGCCGAAAGCGCGAAGCCCCTCGACCTGCTCCTCGTCGGCGCCGCAGGTGCGGCCGCCCGCTTCGACCGCCCACTCGAAGAGCGAGGCGGTCTTGCCGTCCACGACGCGGAAGTAGTCGTCGAAGCTGATGTCGGCGCGGCCCCGGTTCTCCAGCTGCATCGACTCGGCGTCGATCATGCGCCGGAGCACGTCGAGGATGGACGACATCAGCACCGGCGTACCGGCGGCGTCGACGACGCGGAGGGCCTCGATGAGCAGCAGATCGCCGCCCAGCACCGACGCCGCGTTGCCGTAGACCAGGCGCGCGGCGGGGCGGGCCCGGCGCGTCTCGCCGAGGTCGATGACGTCGTCGTGCAGCAGGGTCGCGTTGTGGACCGCCTCGCCGACCACCGAGAGCCTCAGGACCTCGTTCGGCACCTCGGCCGCACTGAAGCAGCGCGCCGCGAGCAGGCAGACCACCGGCCGCACCCGCTTTCCGCCCGATGCGAGCAGGTAGCGCGCCGACGAAGCGACCTTGCGCTGGTCCCCGGAGACCAGGTCGGCGAGCTCGCCCTCGAGGGCGACCAGGTCCGCCGCGAGCGCGTCTGCGATGGGGGTGAAGCCGTCGCGGACCCGGGGCATCTCGTACCGGTCAGCGAGGCGAAGGAGGGCGTCTCGAGCGTGTGCATCCGGCATGGAACCCCAGGAATCTCAGGAGGTTTCAATTTCTTTTGAAACTTATGAACGGTCCTTCAGGGAGTCAAGCCCAAACGCGCCACGACCTCGTCCAGCTCGGCCGTGACCCGCCGTGGAATCCCCGGCCTGGTCGGTGTCTTGACGTCCGCAAGGGGCCGTCGGGCCCCCTATATCCCCGCGACGCGCCAGTGGCAACGAAGATCGCGGCGGGACGCTCGGCGAGTTGCCTGGACTGATCTGCGGCTCCAGGGGGTCTGACCTGAGTACGATGACTGAGCGCCACCCCCTCCTCCGTTTTTCGCTGCGGGAAGCCACCGAGCTGATCCCGGCACTCCAACGCATGACGGCCCGTGCCGCCGCGGGTGTCGATCGCCTGCTCTACGAAGCGGAGGAGGAGGTCGCCCTCGGCGCGATCGGATCGGAACCGCTCGCCCCCGCGATCGACGCAGCCTGGCGGCGGTGGGGGGAAGCGGTCCGGCTGCTGGGTGGCCGACCGGTCGGACTCTGGCGCGTGGAGTTCGACAACGGCGAGGGCTTCTACTGCTGGCGCTGGCCCGAGCCGCGCCTCGTGCACTACCGCCCCTACGGCGACGAAGAGACCGCGAGCTTCCACCCGATCCAGTAGACGCAGTCCCCTCGCGGCGCCTCGACGCGCCCGACGGCCGGCCCCCAGACGCAGCCTCCGTGCGCCCCTGGCGGCGGCCGACGGCCGCTGCCCGACGGCAGCCCACCGGCCAGCCCACCCCCGCCGAGCCCCGCTATGGTCCCGCGCAGGAGGGGCCCGCCCATGCACCGAGTCACCGCCCTGCTTGTCCTCATGCTGGGCTGCTCGAGCCCCCCCGCCGACGGTCCCCCGGCCGAGAGCGCCTCGGCCCCCGAGACCCCGGCGGCCCCCGGGGCCCCCGCGTCTGCGAGCCCCGCCCCAGCCGAGCTCGCCACTTCCCCGCGCGACCCCGCCCCAGCCGCCCTGCTCGACGAGCAGGCCGTGCGCGCCCTGGTGGACCGCTGGCTCACCGCCCAGAACGCCGGGGACTTCGAGGCCTACAGCGCCACCTACGCCTCCCCCTTCTTCGGCATCAAGCGCGCCGGCCCCCGAACCACCCGCTTCGACCGGGCCGGCTGGCTCACCGACCGCCAGCGCATGTTCCGCAAGCCCATGAGCGTGCAGGCAGCCGAGCTCGACGTGGCCCCCTCCTCCACCGCCGCGCGCGTCTCCTTCACCCAGACCTGGTCCTCGGGCAGCTACCGGGACGTCGGCCCGAAGCAGCTGGTGGTCGTACGCCAGGACGAGGGCCTCTTCATCGCGCGGGAGGAGATGCTCACCTCGACCCGGGTCGATCCCGACGAGAACAGGCCCGCGCCACCCAGCCCCGGCGAGTTCAGCTTCGTGGAAGAGATCGCCGGCCGGGCCTACGTCGTGCTGGCCCCCGCGCAGCCCCTCGACACACGGGACCTCCCGCCCAGACTCCTCGAACGAGGGGTCCGCGCCGGCCAAAACGGTGAGGGTTGCACATTCGCTTCTGGCGACCAGCGTTTTTAGCGTCTCCAGGGCGGGGTCGTTGGACCCGGCGATGACCAGGGTTGG